>JALGSS010000160.1 GCA_029821745.1 Candidatus Zipacnadia bacterium | reverse complement strand
TGATGTGGAGTGGAGACGTAGCTGGTGGCTTGTCTGGGTTGGCGACAGGTCTGACAAGCGTTGCCTGGAACTGTGGGCAGAAGACGACCCACCGGGTCGTCTGTACAAGGTGATATGGAGTAGAGACGTAGCTGGTGGCACGTCTGGGTTGGCGACAGGTCTGACAAGCGTTGCCTGGAACTGTGGGCAGAAGACGACCCACCGGGTCGTCTGTACAAGGTGATGTGGAGTAGAGACGTAGCTGGTGGCACGTCTGGGGTGGCGGCAGGTCTGGCAGCCATCGCCTGTATCTGAGGGCAGAAGACGACCCACCGGGTCGTCTGTACGAGATACGATCAAATTTTGTACAGATGTGCCGGTGGCACGTCTTGGCGTGTGAGACGGATCTCAGCTGTCAAGGGAGCCGGGTGCAATAGGCCGATCGGAGGGTGGGCGCCGTTCTCATCACGGCGTCTCGGGCGGCAGCTCGCCGGGGGTGGGCGGGTAGCGCTCGCGGAAGTCGACGCTGCAGTCATCCGTGTCGTAGAAAGCGGGGTCCCGCTCCAGGGAGGCGCCGATTACTGCGACGCCGGGATGTGGTGTCACCCCGGGGTAGGTGCGGTCTCCCCAGACGACGACGTCGACCACCTCGTCGGCGCCGTTGAGCAATACAACGTGATCCCCGTCGTAACGCAGGGCGAAGCGGTACCCCAAATCTCCCCACGCAGCATATGGCTCCATGTTCGGCACCTGCGGATCGGTCTCGTAGAACTCGAGGTCGGCCTGTGGCATCGCCACGGCGTTGACGGCGATCACGAGCGTGGCCCCGGGCTGCAGCTGTGTGCCGGCGGGGAACTTGAACATCGGTTCGTAGGCGTTGGCGTTCTCGGCATCGCCGACCTTCCAGTCACTCAGATCGACGGTGAAGCTGGTGGGGTTGTGGAGTTCGATCCACTCGGCGGCGGTGGACACTGCGTAGGAAACCTCGCTGACGACGGGGTAGGGTGCAGGCGGCGGTGGTGGGGTGTAGCCCTGGGCTACCAGGGGGAAATAGACGGGGTTGGATAGGTGCCAGTCGACCCAGAAAAGCCTGCTGGCATAGGCGTAGGCTCTCTCCGAAGCCACCTGCAGCGCGACCTCGCGGTTCACTTTGCCGGCTGCCTCGCTGCCATTGATCGAGCCGATGTGAACGTAGCTCAGTACGAAACCGGGCATCAGAATGCCTGTGGGTTCAGCGAAACCTGCGGGTTCGGCGACCCCGGGCATCGGAATGCCTGCGGGTTCGGGCCCGCCCAGACGTACCAAGACCATCTTGTTGTGGATGCCCTGAGTGGTGGGATTGCCGACAGCGGCGCGCAGGTCCAGTCCTTCAGATCTGGCCAGCGCGTTGAGCGCTTGTGCCGTGGCGAGGTTTGCGGGATCAGGCCCTTCGTATCCGTCGACGTAGCTCAGGCCGTTGAGCAGGATGCGCACCTGAGCGCCGCGGCGTGCAGCATCGATGTAGGCCGCCAGCCGCATATTCGCACCCGCGGGGTCATCCTCGGCCCATACCGCGTGCTCATACAGCTGTTCGACGAGGATCTCGTCACCCTCCCCGGCCCGGTTCACAAGCCCCAACAGCGCATCCGAGTTGCGCAGCGCCGCATCTGGCCCAGTGAAGAACTCAAAGCTGAAGGTACCGGAGATGACGAGGGGGGCGCTGAAGCGCACGGTGTAGCTGATGCCGTCGGTGGGCGCGGGCACGACGAGCTCCGCCGATGGGTGGCCGTAGCGCTCCGTGTAGCCGGTGTTCCAGCGGAGGATGTCGCTGTGGCGCGCGGGGTCGAGATCCAGCGCGAAGATGGCCGCGGCGCGTTCAGCCACGGCGGGGCTGTCCGTGACGATGACGGAGCCCCTGCTGCCCAATGTGCCATTGGACTTATCATCCGCCGGCAGACTGCTGGACGTCAGGTTCTGCGACCCGATGGCGACCCAGCTATCGTCCACAAGTATCATCTTGGCGTGCAGGTATTGGTAGCGGTTGTAGATATGATCCGCCGTCTCGTGGATCATGAAATAGCACCGGCCGCCGGCGGTCTCAATCCTCTGGCACGCGTGCAGCTCCAGCTGCCAATCCAGCGTCTGATCGCCGAGACCCACGGGGCTGCCCTCCAGCAGGAGGGCCACGTCGACCCCTTGGGCGGCCTTTTGGACGAGGGTATCGATGATCTCCGGATGGGTCAGCGTGTAGGTCTCGATCGAGATGGTATGCCGGGCGCGCATCAGGGTCTCGGAGATCACCTCGAAGGCGTTGTCGGGGGCGATGCCCAGGATCAGGGTCGCTTCCTCCGTCGCGGTGAGCGGCATAAAGAGATCGCCGGCGTCCCACCCGGGGTATCGCACACGGCGGCCCGTCGTGGCATCGTCCGGGTATTGGCTCCAGTCGGCCGCCGTGTTGGTATCCGGCACCGGGAGCCCGGTGGTCTCATCGCGGCGCCGGGAGAGGATCTGACCGTCCTTACCGCGCAGACCGTTGGTGTAGGCGGTGAGCGGAGGGCCGTCCCAGGCCGGACCCGCCAACGTTCCGTCGCCGTAGACCAGTGCGTCGACGATGTCGCCATCGGGGCTCCGCAGAATCACCTCGTCGCCGGTGTTGGTCAGAATGGGCCAGCTGTCCAGTTCGCAGGTGGGGCTGAAGCCGAATGAGGCGCCGAATGCCGCGGCGTTCTTCGCCAACCATACGGTGCCGCTGGGGGCCACGGTTACGTCCGGTAGCGAGCGGCAGCTGAGTACTCCCGCCACCTCCTCGCACAGCGACCACGTGTCGAGGCAGACCTCGACGTTGCCGATATTTGCGATCTCGATAGCCTCGTCCGCGTCCTTGTACTGGTAGCCGTCCGGGAGCACGCCCGAGATGAGCAGTTCGGTCTCTTGTTTACCTGGATTCTGTTCGACCACTGTGGTGGTCCAGGAGGCTGTGTTGTTCGCTGTGGTGAGCTCCGAGATGGGCGTTGCGGGGTCCAGCGCCGTGGCGGTGAGGGTGTTGGTGAAGCGGGCACCGGGCTCTGCGGAGTCTGGGAGCTGTGCGGTGAGCACGATGCGCGCCGTGCTATCCGGGACGAGACTCGGGATGTGCCAGAGCAGAGCACCGGCTGCGGGCGTGAAAGGGATGTCGCCGTCGCTCTGCTGTGCGATGAACGTCAGGGAGAGCGGGAGCGTGTCGGTCAGGTGCACATCGGTAGTGGTGAGGCCGCCCAGGTTGGCGACCTGCAGTGTGTAGGTGATCAGTGTGCCGGGTGGTGCCGTCACAGGCCCGGATTGGTGCACGGCGAGGTCGCTGTGGCTTGCCCACGTAGGGAGAAAGGCGGCGTTGCGGGCTTTCGGTGTGGACCTGAGGGGATCGCCTGCACTGTCAAGGCCGTTGGTGGCGGTGCCGTCGTTGCTGACCCAGTTGGCGTCCTCGTCTGGGGCGAACGGGGAGAGGCGCTCCAGCGACCAGTAGAGTGGGACGGCGCCCTCGTCGCCGTTGGGCCAGGCGCCGCCGTCGGCGTTGACAGAGTCGATGGGGGTGCCCACGGTGTCAAAGAGCCCGAGCCTCTCGCCGTCGTTGTTCAGGCCATTGCCGAAGGTGCAGACCAGGTCCGCGGGGACGTCGCTGACGGTGTCGTCGTCCGTGCGTTCGATCAGGTAGTAGGCATAGGGTCCGACGGTGCCTGCCAGCGCGATATCGGGGCTGCCGTCGGCGGCGGTGAGGTGCCAGCCGTCCAGGGTGACCGTGGCGCCGGTGGTGTTGAGCAGTTCGATCCATTCATCGGCGGAGCTCGCTGCTGTGCCGCCCCAGGCGACCTCGTTGATGATGACGGGGGCGGGGGGAGGGGAAGCAGAGGAGCTGGGGAGCAGAGGGGCGGAGGGGGGCAACGCTGCGCGTTGCTTGGGGAGCGGGGGAGCGGAGGGGCGGACCCAAGGGCCGAGGAAGACCAGGCCCAAGGTCGTCGCCAAACCTGAGAGCAGCCAATTCTTCCTCATGGTCAGGACCTTTCGCTGTTTGAGGGCGGGATGAGGGGGAGGCGATATTGGAGGAAGTTGAATGACGGGATCTATTGTAGTGTGGTGGGGTGGGGATGCAAGCGGAATGGAACCACGAATCTTCACGAATCAACACGAATCTGTCTTTGGGTGTTGGGCGGTGCGCGGGTAGTTGGATCACTGAATCGCTAAGGCGGATGAGATCACTGATCGGGGAGATAGTGCGCGGAGAGAGCCCTCGCCCTGCGGGCTCAGAAGCCCGGTGCCGTCAGAACGGCCCACCCCTCCCCTGAAACGAGGACTCTGTGTCCCATACTCTGCGGACGGTGCCTCCGCAGCCGGAGGGGGGAGAGGGGCACTGTGCTGGATGTCTGCGTAGGCCGCTCTCCTCCGTGGGCCTAAAGGCCTGGCTGCGGGCTTTAGGGCCTTCCGCGAGGGCCTGAGAACGGGCGGGCGCCGGCTCCAAGAGAAGGCCCTAAGGCCTCAGCCTGAGCGGACTCTGCCTGCCACACTACGGCAGGACGAAAGCCCTTAGGCCCTCAACGCGCGAGCACTAGCCTAGCAGCCGCGGCGGCGCCAGGAGACCGCTGGGGCAGGTCTTGTAGGCGGCGCCGGGGGGCTGGTGGTGAGGGCTGCGGTTCCAGGTCCAGGCGCCGGGGAGGCCGTCGATGTGGTGCGGGCCCATCATGTTGCGCATGTTGCCGGTGACGTCGAGGGCGAGGGTGTGCGGGCCGGCGCCAACGTCGTGCAGCGTAAGGGTGTAGGGCGGATGGACGACGAGTCCGACTTCGTCCCCGTCCAGGTGGGCGACGACGATGCTGCCCTCCCACGATGGGACCTCGAGTTGGCGAACCCCAGGGTTGGTCATGTCGAAAGTGAAGGTGTAGCGGACCTTGCCAGGATAGAAGGGCAGCCCCTGCTGCGTCCAGTTGCCCAGGGCCAGGTCCTGTGCCGCGGTGACTGTGAAGCCGCGCGCTGCAGGCTCTGCGCACGCCGGGCGTGCGGCGAAGTCGCCGATGAGGTAGACTGGCATGATCTCGCAGAGGATGTGGAAGGGCTTCGCCTCCAGGATCAGGGTGTTCTCCCCGGTGTGGACGTGGGGGCCGAGGGCAAGGGCACGGGCCTCTTCGTCGAACCAGCGTTGAGCATCGGTGACGTTCAATGGTTGCCCGTTGAGGGTCGCCGTGTAGAGCCAGGGGCGCTCGACGCCGATTTGCAGATTATCCCGAGCCACCGTAGGAAGGGCCGGGTCCACGTGGAAGTGGTAGCTGATGCGACACGTGCTCTCCGGGTCCATCGGGCGGTCGATGATGGTGCGCTTGAACTGGTGCGAGCGGCTCCAGGGGTTGCCGTCAAAGCCCTGCTGGCGCCAGACCGCGTCGTCGGCGTGCATATGGTGGATGCAGGAGAGTCTTTCCCCAGGCGCCTCAACGTCGCAGTAGTCGAGCATGAGCAGGTTTGGGCTGCGGCGCTCGATGGCGGTCAGGGTGAGCGGGACGGGTCTCTCTGCGACTGTCATTGCGACATGGGCGACCAAGCCTGTGGGTGCAGGCTCCGGCGTCGTGAGCCAGAGGACGTGGCCGCGCGGCGGGAGGCTGAGGGATGCGATCAGCGTGTGGCCGTCGCTTTGGGCAGGATGCGACACAATACTGCCGTTGCCCAACGGTGCTACGGTACCGTTGCCCGACGGTACTATGGTGCCGTTGCCCAACGGTACCATGGTGCCGTTGGCTGTGTCCAGGCTCTGCAGCGCGCGGCCCTCCAGGCGCACTTCGGTCTCGATGGCCTCGGCCCACGGATTGCAGAAGAAGTACAAGTAACGACCCTCGCTCAGGTCCACACGGCGCTACTGCAGCCCCGCGGGCAGCGCGGAACCGTCGGGAGCTGCGACTTTGGGCGGCACGGCTTCGCGTAGTGCTATGACAAGGGCGTCCAGTGCGTCAAAGGTGTGCCACTGATCGGGGAATCTCCCTTGCAGATGTGCGGGCGCATCGGAGGGTCGGCCATCGATCAAGCTCGGCGAACCCTGTGGGTTCAGCGAACCCTGTGGGTTCGGTGCGGCATTGCCGGCGGGGTTGCGCAGCGTGTAGAGGTGGCCGCCGGCCTCCAGGTAGGCGGTCATCAGTGCGAGTGTGGAAGCGGTCCACGTCTCCATCGCGGGGGGGAGGACGACAGCGTCGTAGGGGATAGCGGCGTAGGGACCAGCGGAAGCGGGAGGGGTGATGATGAGTTGGTGGTTCTCAACGCGGGCGAGCTCCTCCAGGATGAACTCGTCGCCGAGGTCGAGGTCGAGTTGGCCCGCCAGGAGGGCCAGGAGCAGGTCGATCTGGCTCTGCTGCAGGGCATCCATCGCTTCCGTGCCTGTTCCGGCAAAAGCCTGGAAGACCGGCGCGGTGTAGTGCAGCCAGCCGGTGGTCGTGGGGTGGAGGACGAGGACGCTGCCTCGCCCCAGGGCTCGGGCGCCGAGGACGCTGCCTCGCGCCAAGGCTCGGGCGCCACGTTCGTGGCCGGGAAGGGCTTTAGTTCCCAGGCTCAGCGCGGCGTTGGCGCGTGCGACGTGGTCGGCGTGGTGGTGGTAGTGATCCCACCACGGGCTGTGGTCCGAGAGCGTCTGGGGCCAGTCGTACTTGCGCGTTCCGGCCAGCGTCTGGTGGCTGAGGTGCGGGTCGATGACGTTGAATCCGTAGGCCAGAAGCAGATCCTCCAGCGGCTTGAAGATCTCGAAGGCCTTGTCGTAGCCACCCCCGCCGCAGCTCTCCACCAGCATCCACTCGCGGCCCAGCTGGCGCTTGACGCTGCGCAGCTCGATCAGGTTGAGCAGGTAGAGGCCGTTCTCCTCCGGCGTCGTTGGCGTGAACTGGAAGCCCAGCAGGTCGGCGCCGGGGGTGTGCATCCAGCGCAGTGAGGCCATCGCGCTGGCCTGGCTGCGGGGGCTGGGCCACTCGTGTTCCATCCGATGGCCGGTGAAGAGCAAATCGTGCGGCTCGCACCAGGCGGCCATGGGCTGCATGAAGGCCTCGTTGAAGAGCCGGTTGACCGTCCACCAGTAGTCGAAGCGGATGGCGGAGGGCGGAACCCCCTCTTTTTCTCCCCCCGGCCGCTGCGCTGGGGGGAGAGGGAGAGCCCACGCGAGGGCGGGGAGATGGTCAGCCAGGTCGTAGCCGTGGTCCTCGCGGAAGGCCTTCAGCAGGTCGTGTGACAGCGGCAGGCCTCCGCTGCTGACCAGCTCCGGTTCGTCGCAGAACATGAAGCGGACGCTGCTATCAGGCGCTCCGGGCCCGGGGTCGTGGTCCGTGTGGAAGTGTTCGCCGGCCCACGCTGCATAGCGGTCGTGGGTTGACGCGGTGAAGGCGTCGACGGTCTCGGGCCGCAGCAGGTCCGGGAAGGGATGGTCGCCGAAGCGCGGGGATGCGGTCTGTGCCCGGATGGCCAGTGCCCAGGCGGGGTTCTGCGGGGTGGCTGCACGCGCCTCCTCGTTGGTGAGACGGCTGGGTGCGCCGCTCACGACGTCGGGCGCACGCCAGGTGCTGAACGCTCCGGGAGGATAGGGCGCCAGTCCGGCCCACGGCACCAGGGTCAGCTCCTGGACGGCGAGCTGGGGCTGCTCCGCGGTCACCAACCCGCCGGCGTGGCCGGCCGGGCACATGAACTCGTCGCAGATGTGGAAGGCCATGCCCAGGCGCGCAGCCTCCTCCAGCGCGAAGCGCCAGAGGTCGAGGTAGGCGTCGGACATGTAGCCGTTGATGTGGCCGGGCCGGGCGTGGGTGAAGAGGCCGCCGCAGCCCTGCGCGGCAAATTGCTCCAGTTGCTCCGTGATGCGCTCACGGGTCAGGTCGCCGTTCC
Source organism: Candidatus Zipacnadia bacterium (assembly GCA_029821745.1). Classification (GTDB taxonomy): domain Bacteria; phylum Armatimonadota; class Zipacnadia; order Zipacnadales; family JABUFB01; genus JALGSS01. The sequence goes on along the minus strand of JALGSS010000160.1, from coordinate 650 downwards.
ACGACCACTGCGGTATGGGGCGGCAGGCCGCGGGTGGGGAGCGGAAGAGCGATGCCAGAGAGGGTTTCTTGGTCAAGGGAGCCTCCTTTTTGTAAGTAGTATACGGCGGAAAGGGGGAAAGTCTGAATCACGGATTCTGCGTAGTCTTCGACTATGGGGATGACGCAGATTACACAGATGGAGAGCTCTCACCCTGCGGGCTCAGAAGCCCGGTGCCCCTCTCCTGAAACGGGGACTTCGCCCCCTAGAAGGGGGATTTCCTCTCCCATACTCCGCGGACGGTGCCTCCGCAGCCGGAGGGGGGAGAGGGGAGGAGAGGGTGCAGAGGGGCACTGTGCTGGATGTCTGTGTAGGCCGAACTGTTAGTTCGGCTCTGCGTGCGTGCGCCTGCTGTACGCGGCAGGTCGGCGGTGTCTGAATCACGGATTCTGCGTAGTCTTCGACTACGGGGATGACGCGGATTGCACGGATGGGGAGAGCCCTCACCTTGCCTGCTCAGAAGCAGGGCGCCGTCGGAACGGCCCACCCCTCCCCTGAAACGGGGACTTCGCCCCCTGAAACGGGGACTTCGCCCCCTGAAACGGGGACTTCGCCCCCTGAAACGGGGTCTTCGCCCCCTGAAACGGGGACTTCGCCCCCTGAAACGGGGA
>JALGSS010000159.1 GCA_029821745.1 Candidatus Zipacnadia bacterium | reverse complement strand
GTTGTCGTTCATCCGTGCCGTATGGAGGGCCGATTCGTTAGAATCGGCCGGTCGTTGCTGTTGCCGTGGTCGTGGTCGTATGGAGGGCGGGTCTTTAGACCCGCCGGTCGTTGCTGTTGCCGTTAATCGTAGGGCTTCCAGTCCGACAATCGATACCGTTCGCCCGGTCGCGTACCCCGACGCGCCAGCTTGTCGAGCCGGGCAAAGCCCGGCGAAGATCGTCCGTAGCTCGGCGTTGTTTGCCGAGCGAAGGAGGACGCCCCTTCCCCCTCACGGCCCTCCACGCTCCCACACCAAATCGCCGTCCTCCCGGGTCCCCTCCACTCCCCCATCATCATCCCGGTCGCCCCCAAAGCTGTAGAGCAGGAACCCATCTCCCCGTCGTTGATATGTCATCGGCGCCCCCGCGAAGAAGTCCTGCGGCAATTCCCATCTGCAACTCCTCCAGCGTCGCCGGGTACTCCCCCCGCTCGATCTCGTAGAGCGTCAACGCCACCGCCACGCGGGCGATGTCGATTTCCATGATCGCGGTATCGCGCCTGCCGAACATGCTGCCCGAGTAATAGAGTATGTCCACGAGTTGTGTTAGCTTCAGATCGAGGCCGAACGGGCGACGGCGTTGGGGCGTGGGTGGAGGCTCGGGTGGTGCCGGCACCCGCGCGGATCGGCCAATCTCTTCGTCCATCCGCGTCAGATACTTGCTCAGATCTGCGTAGTACAGAGGGCGTAAGACCTCGAACCGGTAGCAGTAGCCCAATCGCGTCACCGGGAAACTCCTGAACCCCGTCCACCAGTCGTCTTTCTGGTGAGGGTGTCGGAAGCGTTCATAGGTGTCGATGCCCGTCGCGCGCTCGGATGGCAGCGCCCGGTTGAAGTGCTCCTTCACGTCCAGCCGCTCCAGGCAGTCCAGCAGGTCTTGCGTTGCCTCAGGCGAAGGCGTCGTCTCCGAGAGCGTCCGCTCAAGTTCCGGCAAACCGATCCGCTGGATCGTGATCGCAACAAGCTGGGCAAATGGGGCAGGTTCCTGGGCGGTGTGATCTGACATCCGGAAGAGCACTGCGAACCACCGCAGGGCCTCGTCCGGATCGCCGTCCATGGTACATATCCTGGCCTTCCGAGACAGCCAGCGGGCGGCCTGGCGCACCTGGCTCAGGCGTGTGAGTATGCTCGACCATCCACCGTCGTAGCGTAGGGGGAAGACGCACTCCGGTCGCAGCGAAGCCTGTTCGAGCGTCTCGAGTATGCTGATGACGCTCGGGTCGTTCAGCACCACCCGAGCTTCAGCAGCTTTCGATCCGTCGTAACTGAATTCGCTCTCGATCAGCTTACTGTGCCCGGTCGCCTCAAGCAGAGAGCTGTTTGTGGAGCCCCCGCTGCTGTAGTCAATCCGGAAGACCTGCTGATAGAGGACGGCGGCGTTCTGGTCGTCGGGGACAGGCGCGGGCGCGAGTTCGCTCATGGTCACGGGCTGACCGGCATCGCGCAGTACCTGCAACTTGCGCTCAACATTGCGTCGGTTGATTGTGTCGAGCGTCACCCACAAAATGCTCTGCGGCACCACGAAGATCAGCAGCAGATAGACGGTCCAGCGCAGCGCCCCGCTCCTCCGCCAGAGGCTCGTCCCTTCCGCCTGCTCCCGCATCTCCTCCGCCTCAGTTCGTGAAGATCAGATACCCCGTCAAGATCGAGCCCACGGCGCTGAGCACTCGCTCCAGTGTCCCCGGCCGGTTGATGTGTTTGATGAGGTAATCCGACGGCACGAGCAGCACGTCGCCGGGCATGACTTCCGCCCGTAGCGCTTTCGGCACGACGCTCCCGTTTGCCCGGATGATAACCAGGCGATCGACCTTGCCGTCCGGCGTGATAACCGCGCCCATGACTGTGATCGTCCGCGGCATCGGTGGCACCACGACCACGTCGCCGTTGAGCAGCGTGAAGTCCGCCTCGCGACCTTCGCTCTCGATCAGCTTCGCCCCGTTGATCGGCACCGCTCGCGCCCACGTGCGGCTGTCGAGTTCGCGCGGCGGTATGACCACTGCCGAGCCGCCTTCGCTCACCGCCGCGGTCAGCCCCGCCGTGATGGCGGCCGCACTCCCGGCGGTCCGCTGCTGCTGGCCGGTCACGTTCGCCGAACTCAGCTCGCGGTTGAAGTTCCGGATCACCTCGTCGAGGTCGCCCGTTCGGGTTGGCATCGCCGAGGACCCCGCCTGCTCGTTCGATGAGGTCATGGACACTCTCGGTGTCATTGATGCCTCCGCGCAGCGCGTACGTCCCCGGGCGCTGCACATAGCCCTTGATACTGACCACACGCGGCGCCGCGATCATGTCCCCGTCGCCCACGACTGCCACCAGCGCGTTATCTGCCAGCACCGGGTCGGGGTCGACGCTGAAAGCGTCGCCCTCACGGGTCAGCCGCAGTCGGACTGGCGCCACGTCCGTGACGTCGCCGAACTGCGCGTACTCGACCTCGTCGCCCGCGTCCGCCAGTAGTCCGCCGGCCACCAGAATGGCATCCGACGCCCGCATGCCCTCGAAGCGTTCGTAGTTCCCGGGCAGGCCCACGAAGCCGCCCACCTTGATCAAGCTGTCGGGTGCCACTTCCGAGCGCCTGAAGACATGCACGATGTCCCCGCGCTCAAGTTCCACATTCGCGCCGTCGTCGCCGGTCAGCGCCTCCGCCAGCTCCACCATCACGATCGCCCGCCGCTGGTCAGGTCCGATCCGCAGGATCTGTGCCCGCGGCGCATACGCCACATCCGTCAGCCCGCCCACTTGCAGGATGGCGTCGGAAACTCGCATCCCCTTCGTCCAGCCCAGCATCGACGGATACCGCACAGAGCCCTCGACCTGCACCTCCCGCGGCGCCTCGACGCGCTCCTCGGAAAACACGATCACCCGGTCGCGCGGGGCCAGCGCCAGGTTGCTCGCATCCTCGCCCCGCAGCGCGGCCGCCAGATCAAAGCGCGTCGCCTCGTAGTCGAGTTCCTCGTTCATCCGCCACAGCGATGCCTGTTCGGTATGTGCCGAGTCCAGCAGCCCCGATGCCGCCGCGATCAGGTCCCGTACGGTCATTCCCTCGGCCACCTGATACGCTCCCGGGCGTTGCACCGCGCCCGACAGTTCCACGGTATTCGTCGGCCGCTCAATCGCCGCGTCCACTGCGATCAGGTCACCGTCCCGCAGCGCCATCGCCGCGCCTGCCGCTCCCTCCGCCAGCGCGCTGACGTTCAGTATCTGCCGCTCGCCCGCCGGCCCGACGCGCCATATCCTGATGCCCTCAGCGTATCCCGTCGGTGCGATCCCCGCCGCCAGCTCCAGCGCATCCGCCAGTGTTGTCTCTTCGGTCATTTCGTAGCGCGCCGGCCGCCGCACTTCGCCCGCCACTCCCACGAGTGCTCGCGCCGGCGGAATGAAGACTGTGTCCTGCGGCTTGAGCGGCACATCGCCGCTGATCTCCCCCGCCAGCAGGTAGTTGTAGAGGTCAATCACCAGCGGCTCGGCGCCTGCGCGCAGCAGTTTCACTGCCCGCAGACTGCCGATCTCCGAGGGCCCGCCTGCCGCATGCAGCGCCGAGAACAGTGTCGCCGCGCCCCGCAGTGTGTACTTGCCAGGCCGCTGCGCGTCGCTGATGCCCGGTCGAAGAACCTCGTGAAGCGCGCCGTGATATCTGACCGCACGTCCGCCAGTTGCTGGCCCGCCACCGTCACCGCGCCCAGCAGTTCAATGTAGACGTTGCCTTCCGCGTCGACCACGCTGTTTGTCTTGATGTGCTCGATCGCGTCCGTCCACACCCGCACCGCCAACTCGTCGCCAGGTCCCACAATGTATGTCGGGGGCACACCTTCGCCCAGCACCGCCGCGCCCGTTCTGGGCCGGTCCACTGGAGCGGTCGCGTCTTCGTCGGCTGCGTATTCGGTTGCGCTGAAGATATCTGCTCCGAAGCGTGGCAGAGCCGCGAATCGCTCAGCCGCGGTCAGTTCCACGGTCGGTCGGATCACGTCATCGCCCTGCAGTGTGATTGTTGCGCGTTGGCTGGCCGCCTGAACATGCACTTCGGAGCCCGGCCATTGGGCGTCGCACGCGTCGGCGACGAGCACCTGAAGTTCCGCGATTGTCTGCCCGGCTGCTTCGATTGGCCCGAGGTCGGGCAGTTTGATGGTGCCGTCGGCGGTGATCGGTGCATTCACGTTGAAGTGGAGTTGCTCATCGGTCGAGCAGCGGACCAGCACCCTCTCCCCCACTGCCAGCGGTTGATCCGTGGCTACGGCCGCGCCGGGAGTCGCGGTTTGCGCGCCCACGACTTCCGCTCCGTTAAGGTCGGCGTCTGGTCGCACGATCGTCAGCGACACCGCGCAGCCCTGGTATATCTCCCGGTAGCGCGCCTGCAGATCATCGCGCACCATCTGCACTCCGCGCCCGGCCATGGGGACTGCGCCCAGCCCGGGCAGAGCGAGTTGCCCACGCTCGCCCACTTCGCCCGTCACATAGACATGCACTTGATCGAGGGTATAGCAGCGCACCTGCACTTGGTCACCGGCTTCGATGATCCCCGCCGGTTGGGCTTCGGCGATCATGATGGTGATCAGGCACAAGGCGCCCGCTGCGAATCCTCCAGCAATCCTGCGCACGGTTGTGTGTTCCCCTTTCGGATGGACGCGTCTATCGGCCTTGCTGTTATCTTCTGTTGTCCGTCGTCTGCCGTTTGTTGTTTGCCGAGGTCGTTAATCGTAGGTTGGGCTTCTGCTCGCACCCACCGACTTGTGGGCCGAAGCTTTAGCGAAGGTCCAAGCTTCAGCGAAGGCGGGCCAGCCCGACAATCAATGCACGCCGTCCGGCGTTGAGCCGTTCGCCGTTGCCGTCCGGGGATGCAAAGCGTCCCCGAGGAGCAACCGTGTTGTTTGTCAAGCCCGGCCGTTGTCATCAGAGGGCAGACCTGCGCTGACTGTGCCTGAGCCCGGTCAGCGCGCGGCATTTGCTTTGATCATCGAATTGTAGCAGCTTGCCTGTACTCGGTCAACGAAGCCCCGGTCCACGTTCCCCGCGGCCTGTTAGTTCGCCTTTATTGCTGCCGTTTGCCGTTGCCCTATCGTAGGGCTTCCAGCCCGACAATCGATGCCGTCGCCCAGTCGCGTACCCCGACGCTCCGCGCCAGCTTGTCGAGCCGGGCAGAGCCCGGCGAAGATCGTCCGTAGCTCGGCGTCGCTTGCCGAGCGAAGGAGGACGCCCGCTTCCCCCTCACGGCACCTTGGTTTCCCACACCAAATCGCAGTTCGTCCACGACTGGACGTGCTGCCGTGCTCCGCCGTCGTCGTCTCGATCCGGACCAAAGCTGTAAATCAAGAACCCTTCTCCCCGTCGTTGATACGTCATCGGCGCGCCTGCGAAGAAATCCTGCGGCAATTCCCATTCGAGCGTCGCCTGCAACTCACCCAACGTCGCCGGGTATTCCCCATGTTCGATCTTGTAGAGCGTCAACGCCACCGCCACGCGCCCGAGGTCGTTCTCCATGATCGCGATGTCGCGCCTGCGGGGAAGATAGCGCGACGTATAGAGAAGGTCCACGGCCTGCATCAGGTCCAGTTTAAGGCCGAACGGCGGACGGCGTCGGGGCGTAGATGGCGGCTCGGGTACTACTGGGACCTGCGCGGAGCGCCTCACCAACTCCTCCATGCGGGTCAGATACTTGCTCAAGTCAGCGTGGTAGAGAGGGCGGAAGATACCGAACCGATACCAGTAGAGGAGGCTCATCTTCGGGTCACGCACGAACTTCGCCACTGGGTCATCGCCAGAGCTGGGGTGTCGGAACAGTGCGTAGCTGTCGATGCCCCCCGCGCGCTCGCCCCGCAGCGCCTGGTCAGACCACTTCATCACATCCAGCCGCTCCAGACGGTCCAGCACGTTCTGCGTTGCTTCCGCAGAAGGTGTCGCCTCCGAGAGCGTCCGCTCAAGCTGGTCCAGGCCCGACGCCTGCAACGCATTCGCATTGAGTTGAGCGTTGTAGGTGGCTCCTTGGGAGGCATGGTCAGCCATCCGGAAGATCACCCCGATCCAGCGCAGGGCCTCGTCCGCGTCGCCTTCCGTCGTACAGAGCCGGGCTTTCGCTGACACCCATAGCGCCGCCAACCGCAGCCGGGGCAGGTGCAATGACGCCACCCATCTGTATCCCCCGCGCGGGGGGAAGACACACTCCGGTCGCAGCGAGGCCTCCTCCAGCGTCTCGAAAATGCTGATGACAGCCGGGTCGCTCAGCACTGCCCGAGCTTGGGCCGCGTTGGATCCGTCTTTGCCGAACTCGCTCACGATCAGCTTGTTGTGCCCGGTGGCCTCAAGCAGCGAGTCCTTGCTCTGATGCTGATCCTTGAAATCCACCCGGATGACCTGCTGATAGAGGATGGCTGCGTTCTGGTCATCGGGGACAGGCGCAGGCGCGAGTTCGGCCATCGTCACCGGCTGACCGGCGTCCCGCAGCGCCTGTAACTTCCGCTCAACCTTGCGTCGGTTGATCGTGTCCAGCGTCACCCACAAAGTGGCCGGCGCCACCACAAAGATCAGCAGCAGCCGGACCGTCCACCGAAGCGCCCCGCTCCGTCGCCAGAGGCTCGTCCCTTCCACCTGCTCTCGCATCTCGCCCTCTCCCCTATTCCTCCGTCGATTCACGCACAACCCGCCCGGTAATTGGCCCCGCCGACCGTTCTCTCACTCCCTAACCCCGACGCAAGCGCAGCTTGCGTTAAGCCGCGCGGCGCGTGTGGAAGCGCTAGCGTCGCACGCACGGGGGCGTGGTGGAGAAGCGCGGCCGGCCGTTGGCTACGTTCGCTGTCCGACTATGGCGTCGCCTCAAACATCTTCACTAACCATTGCTTCATTTCCCTGTCCGCACCGCCAGATGGTGCCGGCGGCGGAGGCGCCGCCCTGCACTCCCACATCCGATCGCCATTGTTGTAAGACCGGCTGGAGGCACGCCGCTCGCCTCCGCCGTCGTCATCGCGGTCGGGGCCGAAACTGTAGAGCATGAAGCCGTCCGGCCGTCGTTGGTATTTCAGCGGCGCGCCCGCGAAGAAATCCTCCGGCAGTTCCCAGTCAAGCGTTGCCTGCAGCTCATTCAACGTGGCCGGATATTCCCCATGCCCGATCTTGTAGAGCGTCGCCGCCAGCGCCACGCGAGCCATGTTGATTCTCATGGTCACGCTATCGCGGTAGTTGAAACGGCGACTCGGTTCAGCGAATATATCCACGCCCTGCGTCAGGTGCAGATCGAGGCCGAACGGGGCACGGCGTTCGGGCGCAGGTCGCTGTGGAGGCGGTGACGGCACCTGCGCGGATTGCTCCAGGACCTCTTCCATGCGCGTCAGATACTTGCTCAAGTCGGCGTTGTACAGAGGCCGAAAGGCCTTAAACCGGTAGCAGTAGAGGAGGCCCTTCGACTCCGTCGCCCAGTCATACCCGGGGCGAGGCTGCCGGAGCAGCGCGTAAGTGTCGATGCCCATTGCGCGCTCGCCCCGCACTGCTTGGTCGAATCGCTCCTTCACATCCAACCGCCGCAGGTAGTCCAGCAGGTCCTGTGTTGCCTCAGCCGAAGGTGTTGCCCTCGAGAGCATCCGCTCAAGTTCCGCTGAGCCGATCTTCCGGATCCCAATCGCAACACTCTGAGCCTGGTAGGTGGGGTCCTGAGCGGCATGGTCTGCCATCCGGAACATCACCCCGATCCAGCGCAGGGCCTCGTCTGCGTCGCCGTCTATGATGTTCAGCCTGACCTTGGCGCACAACCATTCGGCGGCTTGGGGCATCTGGACGAGGTTGTAGGGCCGCGGCACCGTCACTCCGTCCTCCCAGCGCACGGGGAAGACGCAATCCGGTCGCCGCGAGCCCTCTTCCAGCGTCTCGAAGATGCTGATGACCGCCGGGTCGTTCAGCACCGCTCGGGCCTCGGCGGCCTTCGAGCCGTCCTTGACAAACTGGCGCTCAATCAGCCCGCTATGCCCGGTCGCCTCAAGCAGGCAGTCTTTGCTGCGGCTCGGATCATCGAAGTCCACCCGGAAGATTTGCTGATAGAGGATGGCGGCGTTCTGGTCGTCGAGGACAGGCGCGGGCGCGAGTTCGGCCGTAGTCACCGGATCACCGGCGTCGCGTAGCGCCTGCAGCTTCCGTTCCACGTTGCGTCGGTTTATCGTATCCAGCGTCACCCACAAAGTGGCCGGTGCCACCACAAAGATCAGCAGCAGATAGACGGTCCAGCGAAGCGCGCCGCTCCGTCGCCAGAGACTCGTCCCTTTCTCGGCTCTCCCTGCCTTCTTCACGGCCCCACCCCACACTCCCACACCAAATCGCCGTCTTCCCGGGTCCCCTCCACTCCCCCGTCGTCATCCCGATCATTCCCGAAGCTGTACAGCGTGAACCCGTCTCCCCGCCGCTGATACGTCAGCGCCGCACCTGCGAAGAAGTCCTGCGGCAATTTCCAGTCAAGCGTCGCCTGCAACTCCTCGAGCGTCGCCGGATATTCCCCATGCTCTATATTGTAGAGCGTCAACGCCACCGCCACGCGGGCGATGTCGATTTTCATGATCGCGGCATCACGCCCGCGGAGGCAGTTGTGCGACTTATCGAACATGTCCACGGCTTGCCGCTGGTTCAGAGTGAAGCCGAATCGGAGAGGGCGTTGGGGCAGAGCTGGGGGCTCGTACTTTGGCCCCGCTGGTGCCGGCGTTTGCGCGGATCGCTCCACCACCTGTTCCATGCGCGTCAGGTACTTGTTTAGGTCGGCGTTGTACAGAGGCCGGAAGGCTCTGAACTGATAGCAGTAGAGCAGTTTCATCTCCGGAAATCTTCCGAACATCCTCCCCAGCCCGTTGCCAGGTCGCCGGAGCTTCCCGTAGGTGTTGATAACCATCGCCCGCTCGCCCGACAGCGCCTTGTTGAATCGCTCCTTCACGTCCAGCCGCCCCAGGCAGTCCAGCATGCCTTGCGTTGCGTTAACCGAAGGCTTCGTCCTCGAGAGCGTCCGCTCAAGCTCCGTCGAGGCAAGCGCCTGGACTTCAGCCGCAACACGTTGAGCCCAGTAGGTGGGTCTCGTCCGCGTCGCCGTCCAACACGCACAGTCTGGCCTTAGCACACAGCCAGCGGGCAGCCTGATGCAGCGGGTTCCGATGGGGGAACGCGACTGACGTCCCGTCCTCCCAGCCCACGGGGAAGACGCAATCCGGTCGCAGCGAGGCCCTCTCCAGCGTCTCGAAAATGCTAATGACAGCCGGATCGTTCAGCACCGCTCGAGCTTCGGCGGCCTTCGATCCGTCGTAACTGAATTCGCTCTCGATCAGCTTGCTGTGCCCTGTGGCGTCAAGCAGAGAGTTGCTGTTGCTGTGCGGATTATTGAGGTCAACTTGGATGACTTGCTGATAGAGGATGGTGCCCGGCGTCGCGTATCGCCTGCAGCTTCCGCTCAACCTTGCGCCCGTTGATCGTGTCCAGTGTCACCCACAAAGTGGCCGGAAACACCACAAAGATCAGCAGCAGGCGGACTGTCCACCGCAACGCGCCGCTCCGTCGCCAGAGACTCGTCCCTTCCACCTGCTCCCGCATCTCGCCCTCTCGCTTTCCTCCGCCGGTTGTTGCCGTGGCCGTATGGAGGGCGGGTCTTTCCTTGGGCACCATAGCTTCAGCGAAGGTGCCAGACCCGCCGGTCGTTTCCGTTGCCGTCCGCCGTCGCCGTTCAGGAGGGGCCGGATTATGTGTATCCGGCCCGGTCGTTCGGCTCCCGCTTCCCCGCCCTTCCCTACTCCTCCCCCAACTCGCTCGCGACTGCGGCCAGATCCGCCAACCCCGTCCGAAGCGCCAGGTCGGCGAGCGCCGACTTGCTCGTCTTCACTCCGTACTCGGTCAACAGAACATATCGCGCCTCCTCCAACCGATGAAGCGCGGGGTCGGTGAGATACAAAGTCACCGGAGACTTCGGGCCCGCCTCAATCGCCGCGCGGCCGGCCTTCTTGATCTCCGAAAGCTTTGCGTAGCTCTTTGGCGCTTTAACGTTTTGCCCTTTTAACGTTTTACTGTCATCCTCGGGTCCCCTACCTTGGTAGGTACCTTGTCAAGAAACAAATCGGCTGGAATGTCAGCTTTGCGGGGCACGCTTACGCACCTCCTTCGCCAGCTTTCGGTACGCCTCCGCGCCCTTGTTGCTGGGGCGGAAATGAAGCAGCGGTTCTGCCGCCACGGTCGCGTAATCGAACGCTACGGTCCTCGGAATGGCCGTCTTGAAGATCTGCTTGCCGAAATGCTCCTTCAGCCGCGCCTGGACCTGCTGGGAATGCAGCGTCCTGGAGCCCCCCGTTCGCTCTATCCTGAACGCTCTGAATCGTGCTCAACAGGCCCTTAAGCCCCTGCATGGCCAGATACGAGCACTGCACGGTGATCAGAACCTCGGTCGCTGCGGTCAACGCGTTGATGGTCAGAAAGCCCAAACTCGGGGGAGTGTCCACGATCACGTACGTGTCGTCAGCGAGGCCCTGGAGCTTCGCTGCGAGCCGAGACTGCCTCCGCGGCGCATCTGCGAGCTGCACCTCTGCTCCGGCCAGCGAGGGCTCTGCAGGCACGATCAGGAGATTCTCGAAGTCCGTGGTTTGCAGAACGTCTCGGAGCCCGATTTCGTCAGAGAGAAGGAGCTCGTAAGAGGAAAGCTCGACCTCCTCAACTCCGGCGATTGAGCTGAGGTTCGCCTGCGGATCGAGATCGATCAGAACGACTCTCTCCCCCATTTCGGCGAGAGCCGCTCCGAGATTGAGAACCGTAGCCGTTTTCCCAACCCCGCCCTTCTGGTTGGCGACTGCGATGACGCGCATCTGCGCACCTGCTTTCGATTCTCCGCGCTGGGCGGAGATTGCTGCGAACATTGCTGCGTCGAGATCAACTCGATCAGTGTACACAGGCCCGTGAGGCGAGTCAAACCGCTTTAGCGGTTTAACGTTAAGCGAGCAGGCAATAGCGGTAAGCAGTTTTAACGGCATAATGGCAGCTATGCGCAGTCTGGACCACTGATGCAGGGCCCTGGGCGCTGGCTGCATGGGAGAAATAGCGTTATAGCGGTATAACAGGAAGACGGTATAACGGAATAGGCGCTTAACGGTACAGGCATAGTGGGTTAACGTTAAAACGGTATCCTGGGACGAGAGCTGTGTTCGGGCGAGAGAACGGGCCTGCATGGCCCACTGAAGCAGGGAGCCGTGGAAGCGGAGACGAAGTTGACAGTGGGGGAGAGCGCGGGAGTATCACCGAAACTATGGGAGCGACGATGCGAGTGCTCAGATTCGTCATTGCGTCTGCTCTGGCGGCGACGATGCTGTCTGCGGGGCGCGCCACAAACGATGCGACGGTTCTGGTCGCCGGTGGGCAATCACAATACCAGATTGTGATTGCAGCTGCGCGCCCAAGACAGATCGTGTCTGCGGCGCAGGACCTGCAGCGCTATCTCCGCCGCGCGACCGGGGCCACCCTCGAGATCGTCGACGATAGTCAACCGATGCCCGAGCACGCGATTCTGCTTGGCCGCAGTGACCATCTCGCGGCTCTAGGCATTGACCCGAGCGTGGAGAATTTGGGGACGAGTGGCTACATCATCCGGACGGTCAGCCCGCATCTGGTGATCGCCGGCGCGCGAGGGCTGTCGACGCGTTTTGCAGTCTATGGTTTCCTCGAGGATCAAGTCGGCTGCCGATGGTTTGCGCCGGACTGCGACTATGTCCCGCCTCGGCGCAGCGAGTTGCTGATATGGCCGCTTGACGAGCAACATGTCCCGGCGTTCGACTGCCGTGACCTCAACTACGAGGCACTCTCAGCCGACCCGGATTTCGCCATTCGCCTGCGCCTGAACGGACTGCAGTGGAAGGCTGGCTGGGGCTTGTGGTGGCACACGCTGCACCATCTGGTTCCGCCTGGGAAGTATTTCGCCGATCACCCTGAGTATTTCGCGCTGGTCAACGGGCGGCGCGTAGACAACCAGCAGATATGCACCACCGAGCCCGGCGTCTTCGACATTGTCGCGTCAGCGTTGGCTGCGAAGATGGCGAAGAACCCGCGCTGGAAATACTTCATGGTCAGCCAGACTGATAAGCGCGGGGTGTGCGAGCACTATGCGTGCAAGCGCCTCAACGAACGCGCGGGCTCGGACATGGGCGCGACGCTTGATCTGGTGAATCGTGTTGCGGATCGTTTCCCGGACAAAACGATCTGCACGTTGGCCTACTGGACCACACGCAAACCGCCCGAGGGTGTGCGCCCGCGCGATAATGTGCTGGTGATGATCGGCGCCGGTGGGGGAGACCGTGGCTACTCATTCATCGAGCGCCATCCAACTCTGGTCTCGGATATTGAGGGCTGGACAGCGATCTGCAAGACTGTCTTCATCTGGGACTACGTGGTGCATTACGGGCAGTTGATGTTGCCCTTCCCGAATCTGCGCGCCCTCGGGCCGAACATGGCCATGTATGAGGACAAGGGCGTTCAGGGAGTATTCGCCCAGGCGAGCCCCGAGGTGGGAGGCGAGTTCCGACATCTGCGCGCGTATCTGCTGGCTCGGCTGATGTGGGATCCCGATCAAGACGCCGAAGCAATCATCGACGAGTTCGTCGCGGGCTACTATGGGCCGGCGGCCGGGCCGATTGGGCGCTATATTGATGACATGCACGATGAGCTTGCCACATCAGAGCGGCTGAGCTACCTGGCCTCTCCGGACCTTTACAGGAGCGGTTTCCTCTCGGCCGCAAACCTGCAGCACTACAGCGAGTTGTTCGATCAAGCCGAGCAGACCGTAGCCGGTGACTCCGTATTGCTGCGACGTGTGCAGGAGGCGCGCATGCCGGTGATGTATGCGCGGCTGCTGCTCAAGACGGGGACCAAAGCCGAGCGCCGGGAGATCGCGGATACCTTCTTCGCGCTCGCAGACGAGCTGGGGATTGAGAAGCTCGACCAGTGGAACTACACGGTCGCACGGTTCAAGCGCACGATCTACGCCGGCCTGAACTAGAACGCAGCCATCCGCCAGAGCGGTGTGGTATCCCTCGCGGATGGGGAAGAGCTCTGCGGGAGCCCGATCCTCAGCGATCCAGGCGCTCCACGGCTGCCTGGGCCAGAACCGCGAATGCGCAGCCCGCTTTGCCTCCCTGCTCGACCCACAGCATGCAGAAATCCCCGTCGCAATCCCGCTCGCTCATACCTGTCACCGCATGCCCAAGCTTCGCCTGGGTAGTCGGAATGACGGAGCGGAACGGACAGAACCGACCACTCGTCTCTGCCATGTCCGCGACCTCCTTGAACAATTGCTTGACGGCTTCGTGCCGTAAGGTTCGCGGACCGCGCCCAGAATCCTGTCTGTGTCAGACGGTGATGCCGATGGGGGAGAGCGTCGGGCGCGCTTCTTGCGGTGCCGCAAGAGGCTTCCGAGCCCTGTTTCTGGAACTAAACACCTCGCCCGAGGCGTTACCGAGTGCAGGGGATCACTGATCGTCAATTTTGAGGTGTGAAGATGCGGAGCACGAAGGGTGCAATCGCTGTCATCGGACTTCTGGCGTTGCTCGCCATCGCGAACTATGCCTTCAATATGGACCCGACGCAGTTGGCTGCGCGGGGTGTGGGCAAGGACCCACATGCTCACAACGATCAGGACACTGCCGAAGCCGATAAGCCCCCCGTGTCCGATGAGATCGTCCCATTGGGCCCGGAAGGGGCGCCCATTACCATCGAGGTCTTCTATGATGGTCCCGGGTCTTACGCTGAAGTGTTCGGGCCGGTGATGACCACTATGCAGGCTCAGTACGCCGATCACGTGCGCGTGGAATTCTCCGACCTGACTGACCCGGAGATCAACGCGCGCGCGGTCAAGTTGCCGCTGCGTGGCTCCCAGGGCCTCTCATTCAATGGCGAAGTGATCAAGAGCGTGCCCGGCGAAGGCAACTTCGATACCGTCGCCTTCGTCGGCCAGCCGATGGACAGGCACTGGAACGAAGGCGCCCTGCAGCACGCTATCGAGTACGAACTCACCACCCAGGGCATCGAGTTCGAGGCGTCCGCTCCGCCGCCCCCCGGAGCGGGTGGCGACGAGCACGCGGGCCACGATCACTGACGACGTTCCTCAACCATCACCACGGTCCCGGCGAACTATCGCCGGGACCGTTTCGTGTACGCTGCCCGCCAATGGAGGGCGTGAGCGCCCCCGTGCCGAACTCAAGAGGCCGACCGTCGCACCTGTCCCGCAACGCACATGAGATGAGGAGACAGCCATGAAGATCGCCCGCTGTGTTGTGTTCACTGCCGCGGTACTGTTGCTGGCCCTATGTATCGCCAGCGCCGAACGTCCGCCGCGCTCGGAACTGGGCCGCAGCGTCAAGTTCACGCTTCTCGTCGACAAGGTTATGCAGCCGGAGGCCGGTTGGCATACCGAGGCGTGGATGGTCCAGGAGGCCGCGGAAGCCGGCTTCAACGTCTGGTCACCCCGTCTCGGCCACAACAATCTCGCTGAAGTCCTGCTGGTCAACGAGTGGTGCCGGAAGTATGAGATCTTCCACATCCCCTGGATGCGCGGCACGCTCACTGCCCCGGATGGGGCAGAGGCCGACGGCAAGCGCGTGGTCTGGAGTTCAGGCTCCGAGCAGCCTCTCTGGAGCCCCAACTCCGACGAGTTCTGGAACTGGACCACCAACTATATCGTCGAGTACGCGAAGATGGCGGCCGACGATGACACCATCATCGGCGTCTTCCTCGACTACGAGAACTACGCGCCCGGCCTCAGGGGCGGAAACCTCTATGACCTCTCCTACGATGACATCATCATGGGCATGTTCGCCGACGACCAGGGCATCGAGCTGCCCGAGCTGCGCCTGGCAGATCGCGCAAGCTGGCTCGAGGACGAGGGCCTGACGGAGGCCTTCAGCGAGTTCCAGATCAACCACTGGCGCGAGCGCTGCCGCACGTTGCGCGAAGCCGTGGACGAGTGGGCACCCGAGTTCCAGTTCTGCATCTACCCGGCTCCGGGCACGCTCTTCATGACTGCCGCCACCTATCCCGAGTGGGCCACCGAAGCCGCCCCACTGATCCTCGCCGATGCGAGCATCTATGGCCGCCCCGGTATCTGGGCGAACCACGAGGAAGCCCTCGCCGAGAACGAGGCCAAGCTCACCCGCAACATGGAGTGGGCGCTCGAGCAGCCCGGCGGACCCTATATGTATGCCGGCGGACTCGACCCCGTCGTCACCGGCGCTGACCCCGAGTTCTCCGGCCGTAACGCGGTCATGAGCTCGGAGCTTACCGACGGTTACTGGATCTTCTACGAGGGCCCGACATATGATGGGACCCATCGAGACTATTTCAACTGGTTCACGCGGGCCAATGAGGCCATCGCCGCGGAGAATTGGGACTTCTGGGGCGCGGAGCGCGAGACGCCCGACAGCGCCGGCGCGCTCGAGCTCATCGCCGAGACTGATAAGCCGCAGATCGTGGTCTCCGGCACGCGACCGCATCTGATCGACACCATCGAGAGCTTCGACACCTGGGAAGTGCACCCGATGGAGGGTGTCGAACTCAGTTATCTGGAGGGCGCGGACGTCGTACTCCTGCAGAACTTCAACCAGGAGTGGGGCCCGGGACATCCGTTCGTGATGGCTCTGCGCGAGTATGTGGAGAATGGGGGAGGGCTGCTCATCGGCCACGACACCGGCTGGTTCATGGCGAGTCCCTTCGAGGGCGTGGCCACCCGCGGCTATCCCACCAAGAAGGTCGAGGCCGTGCGTCACGTCGTCAACACCGATCTGGTGACTGACAACGACCATCCGGCGCTGGGCGACATCACCCCGCGCACGATCTTCTCCACCGAGTTCAACGATCACATGATCTTTGAGCCCGGTCCGAACGCTGACGTGATCATCCGCAACATCTTCCGCGATCCGGTCTACGTCGCGGGCGAGGTCGAGAAGGGCCGCGTGATCTTCTCGGGCTGCTACTATGGCTACCACGGCCCGCTCGAGGGAACCGAGCGCGACGTGCTCGAAAACGTGCTCCGCTGGCTCGGAGGACTGGACGAG
Source organism: Candidatus Zipacnadia bacterium (assembly GCA_029821745.1). Taxonomy (GTDB): domain Bacteria; phylum Armatimonadota; class Zipacnadia; order Zipacnadales; family JABUFB01; genus JALGSS01. Next base: position 11,996 of record JALGSS010000159.1, on the reverse strand, counting down.
TAGCTCCGCGCACCGCGCGCGAGAACAAGCGGGCCCGCGGACAAGAGGACTCCGCGGACCCGCCGTCGAATCGAGGCGTTGTGGCAGAGGATAAGAGCCGACAATCGAGGGGGGAGGGCAAGCGCCGCCGGTCCGTACCGCTCCGCGTGGGGCGGGACGAGATGAATCTGGCGGAGTTTCCCTTTGCGCTGCTTTCTGACCGCCACCCGCGGGATCTCAACACCGTGAGTTTCACGGACACGATCCAGGGCGAGGACGGTCAGGTCGAGCGCGTCTGGACGGTCACCGGCTCCGATGAGTTCGGACTGCCGCTGGCCAGCGATGAGCTGGTCTACGTGGCGCTCATGGAGGTCACCAAAGACCAGAACTTCGAGTCCCGCACCGTCTACGTCACCCGCTACGATATGATCAAGCGCCTCGGCTGGCCTGACAAGGGCCAGTCATACACCCGCCTGCAGGCCTCCCTCGACCGCTTGCTCAGCGTGACCATCAAAGCCGAGCGCGCCTTCTGGGACAACAAGAAGCGCCGCTACGTCGATGTCGGCTTCCATATCATCGACGATTACGCCATCTACGACGAGCAGCCCGGGCGCAAGGCTCGCTCCGGTAAAAAGCGCCTGCCCTACAGCTATGTCGCCTGGAATCAGGTGGTCTTCGCCAGCTTCCAGTCCGGCTACATCAAGCATCTCGATACCGCATTCTTCTTCGGCCTGCGCTCGGCGCTCTCGCGCAGACTGTATCGGTATCTCGACAAGAAGCGCTACGATGGCAAGCCCGTCTTCCGCATCGGGTTGCGCAAGCTGGCCTTTGAGAAGCTGGGGATGAGCCGCAACTACTACCCCAGCCACATCAAGCAGGAACTCGAGCGCGCGCATCAGGAGTTGGCCGACACGGGCTTCCTGCGCGGCGTCGAATACCAACCTCGCCCCGGCGCTGACGACGTGGTGGCGTACCGCTTCACCTCGCGGCGCTACCTCGTCGAGCAGGAGATGATCTCCGAGACCAAGGTCAACGAGTTGGTCGAGCAACTCGTGGCGGCGGGCGTCACACGCACCGTCGCTGACCAGCTTGTGGCCGAGTATGGCGAGGAGACCCGCGTGCAGCTCAAGTATCTGGCCTTCCGCGCGCCCCGCGACCCCGCCGCCGTGCTGGTGGAGGCAATCCGGGGGCGCTGGGAGCCGCCGGCATCGTATCTACAGGTGCGCAAGCAACAGACCGATCAAGAAGCCAGCGCACGCGAGCAGAAGACTCGCATGGATGCGGCCAAACGCGAACACATTGAAGAGATGATCCAGCATCAGGCCGCTGACGGCGTGCTGGAGGATCTGCCCGAGGACGTGCGAGACCGCATTGAGCAACAGGCAGACGCCGAGGTCGCGGCCAGCAGCCCCGTGCTGGCGGACCGTCCCGACTCAGCCGCCTACATCGCACTGCTGCGCGACAAGGTGCGCCGCGCGGTCATGAGCGAGTACCCAGCCGACTTCAATGCCCGCCGCGAGAGCCTCTTCGCCGGTGCCGATGGTGTCGGCGACGACCTCTAACCGCCGGTCCGCGACTGCTCCGCTCTCTTGACTATAACCCCGTCGGAACTGCATAATACCACTACACGCTTCACACCGGGGGCCGTCTCATGCCCTCAGAACCTGCAAGGAGGCCCCTCATGAAGCATATGCGTTTCACACACCTGATCGTGCTGCTCGCCGCTGCGATGCTGCTCGTCTTCATCGCCGGCTGCCCCAAAGCTCCCGATAGTGGCGAGACGGTCACGCCAGACACGATGCCCCCGGACGTTGGCGGCGAACCCGGCGCTGACGCTGACGCCGTCGATGCGCCTGTCGCGATCCCCGACTCCGCCTCCACACTGGGCGAGGCAATGGCCGCATTCCAGATGCCCAGCAGCTTCGAGATGACCATGCTGATCGGCGACGAGGACACTCAGAGCATGGTTATGAAGATGGACGGCGCCGATGCTGTCGCCTTCCGGGCCGAGTCTGACGAGGGTATCATGATTGTCAACGTGGCTGAGAAGGCCATGTACATGTACAACCCCGAGGACAACTCGGCTCTGAAGATGCCCCTGGGCGATGACAACGCAGACATGCCCAACCCCTATGACCTCTACGAGGACGACCTGAAGATTACCGGCAGCGAGACCATCGATGGTGTCGACTGCTGGGTCATCGATAGCCCCGGAGGCGAGGGCACGTCTGGTACCGCCTGGATCGATAAGGCCAACGGGCTCATGCGCCAGGCTATCGAGGGTGATACTGTCATCAGCATAACCTACGACCGCGTCGACGAGGTACCCGACAGCGAGTTCGAGCTGCCCGAGGGCGCCACAGTTCAGGAGTTCGATCCCTCCGCCATCGGCGGGGCGCCTGCGCCCGAGTAGAAACTGACGCAAGTCATACCTCATGAACCCACGACGGTCGGGGCGGCGCTGCCAGGACGCAGTCAGTGTTGACCTCGGCCGTCTTCGTTCACGGAACACGCACCTACAGGTGCATGTCATAGCAACTGAACGCGCCAATTTCGCGTCACAGGTGATCCAATACGGACACCAACGAGCCCGCGATAACTCCGCAGGAGAGGCCGCGTCGCCGCAGGCGCAAGCCCGGATTCTTCATGGGCTGCCTCTTCGGCGCAGTGCTGACGCTGGTCGCCTTCATTATCATGGGTGTGGTTGTGCGCCGCAATCCCGAAGGATATTCCGGGATGATCCAAGCCCTCTTTGGCGCCGATCGCCCGACTGCCGCGGCTGACGGCGCCACTCCCACGCTCTCTCTCGAGCAGATGCAGGCCATTCGCGGCATCAAGCCCAGCTTCCAGATAATCCTCAGCGAGGCCGACATCAACTCATACATTGACGAGCACCCGGGCTCCATGGGCTTGCCCAAGGGCTTCGGCGCCCCCAAAGTCGAGTTCCGCGACGGCCAGTTGATGGTCGGCATACGCACGAAGGTGCTGCTCTGGCCGGTGCGTGTGGAGGTATGGATGCGCCCGGAGATCACCGCCGGTGAGGTGACGCTCGAGATCGTCGAGGTCCATGCCGGGCGCGTATCCCTGCCCGGCGAGTTCCGCCAGCAGATACAAAACCAGATGCAGAAGGTGATTATGGCGCAGCTCGACGTGGCGGGTGTGGAGGCCCAAGCGGTCGAGGTGGGGCAGGGCACGTTGACGGTCACGGCCCAATTGCAGCCAACGCCCTAGCACCGCTGCCCGCTGTACATACGAAGAGGCGGCGACCTGCTCAGGTCGCCGCCTCGTTGGTTCTTATCGCTGCTCTACAGCTTCAGCGCCGTCGGGATGTCCGGGTGCAGGCTTTCGAACTTCGCGAAGTGTTCCCGGCGCTCGCCGCGCAACTCCTCGATGTACTCATCAACCATTGCTTCATCGTAGTATTTCGCCGGGTCGAACCGGTCCAGGTCCACGCCATCGACTGCGACCGGAACCTGCGTGCCCCAGACGGGTTCGTCCTGCCACTCTATCTGCTCGCGGACGATCCCGCGGATGATCGCGGCCATCTCCGAGATCTCGATCCGGTTTACCTTCTGCTTGGCGACCTTCTGCCCGTGCTCCTCGATCATGATCTCGCCCACGCCACCGGTGTTGAGCTGGTAGCAGTGAATCTTGTCCGGGTGGTTGCACACGTACTCGTAGAAGCGGTTGCCCTCGAGAGCTTCATCGCCGCATATGAACGGGTTGGTGCCGACTACGCGCACCGACTCGCCAGCCTTCAGCGGGTTCGAGCCGGACGTGTGAATCGACTCGCCCAGCATGAACGCTGCCGCGCCCTGAGCCGGCGTCAGCTTGGCGACTGGCGGCAGAATCGTGTTGCGCCGCGTGATGAACGCGATAATCAGCCCGTCGAGCTCTTCCACCGGCGGCAGGTTGATGCTCTCGCTCGCCAGATCGCCCAGGTCGCTCCGCTGCACGACCGCTCGACCGTTACCGGTGAGCACCTCGTTGCTCATGTAGACGCGACCGAGGTAGTCCACCATCACGTTCTCGAAAATCGTGCGCGGGCTCTTGGCCGCCTCATACAGCACCGGCTGGCTGCCATCCTCGAGGCTGTCGGTCTTGATAAACAGCCCGGCCTCGGAACCCAGCGCACTGCCGTCCTGGCGCCAGAAGACCACGTCGTCCTGCACCAGCTTGGCGGCTTCGCCCTCGCGGTCGAGGTCGTGTGTGTGCCCCGCGTGCGTCGTCTTCCCCGTGGCCGTCAGGCCCAGCAACAGCATCCCGTAGCGCTTGAGCTTGCCCGCGTCATTGCGCGCCGTGATCAGCTTGCTGCCCGCGTGCAGGCCGAGCATGCCCTTAGCCTTTGCATGCCACATGGCCATGCGCAGGAAGCCCTTCTTCGCCTCCCCGAAATAGTCCGGCCCAAGCACGTAGGTAACCCCGATTTCGGGGAACACCAGGGCCTGGCGATCCTTCTCCTGCCACTCCGGGATATACACCAGGTTCATCTCCGGCCCGGTGGCGATGCGGGGGTCGAACAGCGTCTGATACCACAGATACGGTATGCGCGCGCAGTCCTTGCGGTGGGTGGACACATACATCGTGCAGTGCGGGCAGAACTCCTCGTTGTTGCCCAGCGCCCGCGCGGTGGCCACAATAGGCGTGTGCTGCATGTAGTTGTGCACCGCGTTGAGCGTCTCAGGCATATCGCGCATGATGCGCTTCTGATCCGGGTTCAGGTCCGTCTCCTGCACGTCCGGACCGCCGATGATCACCGTCAGGTCCTTGGAGCGTGCGCGCACTGAACTCGAGTACGCCACCGAGCCAAACTCCGTGCGATTGCCGTGCGGCTCAGCCATGCGCCGAAGCTGTTCGCCATCAGGCCGCATCACGTTGTCCTGATCCCGGAGCTGCTCAATGGCCCGGTTGATTTCCGTATAGCTGTAGCGAATTGGCATAGTGGTATTCCTTATCTATGAGATGGCGCGGATCCCGCAATCATTCGGGGCGCCTGGTCAGCGCGGGTAACGTTCACAAAGGCTTAACTCCATCGAGTGGATGAAGTTACTGTATTCGACAGCGCTTGTGACAAGACCTCTTGACTTACAAAATCTTTTTCCCGAGGGAGGTGAAACCCCCTCCTCACGGCGCACAGAACCCTCCGAGGACGGAACAAATGGGTGGCTTGGAGCTTTACCTGTACACGTGAACCCGATTCCAGTTGGAGGACACCGGATGCTGCGCCATTACGCCTGCCTCGCATGCGCGCTTACCGCGATGAGCACGTGCCTGCTGCCCCTTGCCGCAGACGAAGCCAATGCGGTGCACTTCGACTTCGAGGCCGCCGAGTTGCCCGCCGGCTGGTACACTACTGCGCCGGAGGGCGTCCTCGCCATCACCGGCGAGGCGCGTCAAGGCCGCGGAGCGTTGTGCCTGCAATGGACGCCAGCCACCGGTGGGGCACTGGCCCTGATTGGCGTGAAGGATATGGTCGTCGAGGGCCGCCCGCAGTCCCTCGCTTTCAGCTTCAGGACCGAGGGGGTCACGCCGATCGTCTTCAGTCTGATTGAGGCGGATGGTTCGTCGTATCAGGGCTACGCCTACAGCGAGGGTGGGCGCTGGCATGATGTCCTCGTCGACCTCGACGAGCTGATGCTCTCGGAGACAGATCCAGACGAGAACGAGCGCCTGAACGTGGATGAAATCGTGTCCTTCACGGTTCTCGACTTGAGCAACCTCGCCGGAGAGGTCGGCCTCTCGCTCGGCATCAAAGACGGTCCGCAGCGCATGTGGCTCGACGACGTTCGCCTGACCCGCGACTTCGCGCCTCACCGCTCCGGCCGCACCCGGGACGGCGTGCGCATCATCGACGATTTCGACATCGACCCCGTGCCCTGTTTGCCTCTCGAAGCGCCGCGCTTGAGCATAGTAGAGGGCCCCGACGCGGACGACGATGGCGCGGTGCGTATCGTGTACTCACAGGGCGAACGTCGTTGGGTGGGATTCGTGTCGGGAGTCGGGCACCTGAACCTGCGCGATGAGCAGGACTTGCGCCTGACGCTTCGCGCCGAGAACGCCGCCCGGCTGACCGTTGTTCTCGAGGAGCGCGACGGCTCCAAGTACACCGCGCTGGTCAAGCTCGACCCCGCGGAGGGCTGGCACACGGTGCGCCTGCCCGTGCAGCGCTTCAAGCTCGACAAGGCGACCAGCGACGAGAACGACGCTCTGGACATGGGTCAGATCCGGGTCATCATCCCGGTGATCGACGCCCAGCGGGCCGAGGTCAATGCCGATGGTACCGGCGCCTGGACTCTCAGCCGCGCCTGGTGCGGACCTGTAGCCGACTGACGCCCCAGGCGTATGCCGTCGTTTCCGTTTCTGCCGTTAGCCTGTTCCCTCAGGCTTTGGCGCGGTTGAGATTCGCACCGTCTGCGCCGGCCCGTCCCAGTCCACCTGAACGTCCACTGCTTCGGCGACCTTCCTGATGCCCACCAGCAGGCGCCCGTTCACTGTGATCCCATCGCTCTGCTTGAGGAAGCTGCACACGTCCCCGCGGCAGATGGTCACGGTCTTGGAGGCTGCGTCGTATTTGACGTCGCCCCCGACTGCCTCTGCCGCCGCACGCAACGGCACGTACACGTGCCCGTCCTGCATCATCGGGGCCGGGTCGGACGTGACCGTCTTACCGTTCGCGAGCAGCGTTATGTCAGCCGCTGCCGCCAGGCTCGCGACGCTCAATACAACAACCACTGCGAGAAGTGCTCTCATTACCAAGTTCCTCCCTGGAACGCTATTTGCTCCACATCGTGTCTCCCGCACCGCACCGGCCAGCAGTCCATTCAGTGCGCCGACCCTAACGACGCTGGAGGCCCTCCGAATGTTTCCCCAAAGTGCAACCGCTCCGCAAAGATTGTCGTAGAGGTTGTACAGGACTATAATGGACAATAGAGCAACCCATGCGATGCCAGGGAGCGATTGCCATGCCCAGACACGCAACCATGAGCGCAACCATAGCGATATTGCTCGTGCTGGCGAGCGTCGCCTGCGCGCAGACGCGCGCGCCGGTGCTCCTGCGTTACCAGTGGGAGCAGGGCGAGGAGATCACTCTGGACGTCAACGTGGAGATGGCCGGCGAAGTCGTGACTGATGACCTGCTTCTGGATCCACCCGGTCGCCAGCGCTCAGACATGACCGCGACCATGTCCATGGCTCAGTACCAGACCATCGAGGCCATTGACGACGACGGTAACGCAACCGTGGTCAACGAGACGGGCGTCATCGAGATGGACATGGAGACCGAGGGAATGGGCGCCCAGCACATGACCATCGACATGGCCAACGGCAAGCTCATGGTCGGGGACAAGGAGATGCCGGCGCCTGCGGGCATGGCGAAGATGGCCGGTCCGGTCCGCCAGACCCTTTCACCTCGCGGCGAGGTGCTCGATACTCAGATGTCCTTTGATCCCGCGGAGATGTTCAATATCGGCGCCACCGCGCCGCTCAAGATGCTCGAGATGTTCAAGACCTCCAACATGACTTTCCCCGAGCAGGAGGTAGGGGAGGGGTATTGCTGGGTGCAGGCCGTGGACCTGACCCCCACTGTGCCCGAGGGCGAGGAGGCCCCCGAAGATCCTCCCACCATGGCCTACTCGATGAGTTACGCGCACGCGGGCTACGAGGATCTTGGCGGTGTCGAGTGCGTTCGAATCCAGATGATTGGCACCACCGAACTCAGCAACCTCTCGGGTATGCCCATGCCCGGCATCGATGGCGACGCGACGTCCTCACTGGGCCCGGCCCACTACTCCATAAGCGGCACTATCTGGTTCGATAACGCCGCCGGGTGCGTCCGCAAGGTCGAGGCCGTCGTGATCCTCGACATGGTGCAGGAGGTCGAGGGCACCTTCAAAATGGGCGACAAGACTCGCGATGTCCACTCGCGCACAACCATGACCGGCTTCGAGATCTACACTACCATGGAGCGCATCGACGAGGGCTGAAGTATAGTGCCGGAAAAACACGCTGCAGGGGCGTGATCAGGGCGAAAAGGAAGTAGTTGATGCTATGACAAAGGGCTTCACGTTGATAGAGCTTCTCGTGGTGATCGCCATTATAGCCATTCTGTCAGCGATCCTTTTTCCGGTCTTTGCTCAGACGCGCGAGAAAGCCCAACAGACAAGTTGCCAGAGCAATCTCAAGCAGACGACCCTGGGTATGCAGATGTACTCTCAGGACTATGATGAGACGTTGCCCTTCTGCATCACCGGAGACCTGTATACATCGGTCTGGTCCATTTACCAGTCGATTCAGCCTTACGTGAGAAACGAGCAGATTCTCCTCTGCCCCAGTGACCGCCCGCCCAGCGTTGATCTGCGAGTCATAGGCATGAGCCAGTACGGCTACTCCGCGAACACCACCGTAATGCCCATCAACATCGCGGGCTTCAATCCAAGCAATGCGCTCACTGTGGCGGAGGTCCACAAACCCGCGGAGTGCGTGGCCTTCTTCGATGCCTACCTCGACCCCACGTCAAGCCTCGCGAACTACCGCACGCCGCCGGACAGGCGCCACAACGAGATGGCGAACTTCAGCTTCGTGGATGGCCACGCCAAGGCGCTCAAAGAGATACCCCCGGGGCACAATCCATCTGCGGCCGGCAATCCAAACTGATCGGCCCTGTTGCGCAGCCAACCTATGGCAAACACGGGTGGGCGCCAGTTGACGCCCGCACGTCCGATTCTGCTCACCGCGACGTCCACTCGCGCACAACTATGACCGGCTTCGAGATCTACACTACCATGGAGCGTATCGAGGAAGGTTGATTTCACACTGTTAACAATGATTTAATGCAACATCTCCGAACATGCAGTGTTATTATGGACGCTGGATAACATGCTGCGTGATAGGAGAGGACGTGGCTGACGCTATGAAAAAGGGATTCACGTTGATCGAGCTCCTCGTGGTGATCGCCATCATTGCCATACTGGCGGCGATCCTTTTCCCGGTGTTTGCGCGGGCGCGTGAGAAGGCCCGGCAGACGAGCTGCCTCAGCAACCTCAAACAGCTCAGCCTCGGCGTGCTTATGTACGCCCAGGACTATGACGAGACAATGCCCTACGCTGTCATCGGCGTGATGGGCGGAAACATGGACTTCGTGCTTGACACCATCGCCCCTTACACCAACAACAAGCAGATAGAGCTGTGTCCCAGCGACGGCTCCCAAGGTTCAGTCGACCTGACCGCCGCGCCGTTCCTGATGTCCAGATACAGCTACATCCCGAACTCGAGTATCATGAGACTCGCGATCCAGGGAGTGCAGGTGGACACGGCGCTCAAACTCGCCGACATACACAAGCCCGCCGAGTGCGTGCTCATGTGTGATGGCGACCTCGACGAATCCCAACTACCCACTGCGATGCTCATCTGGCCGGACTTCCGACACAACGAAATGGCCAACTTCAGTTTCGCGGACGGCCACGCTAAGTCGCAAAAGGAGATCCCGCCAGGCCACAACTCCGCTGCGGCTGGCAACCCGAGCTGATCAGCCCTTTCGCGCAACCCATGGGCGGGCGCCAGCTGGCGCCCGCCCACTCGGTTCTGCTCACCGTGCCGCTTGCGCGATCGCCTGCAGATTCTCTGTCGGCGTCGTCAGCGGCACCGCGCATTCCGGCCCGATGATATCGATCCCCGCCTGCAGACACTTCTCCACCTCGGCCGCGACGTCGTCGGGCGTTCCGCGCAGCAGTGTTTCGGGGTTATTGATATTCCCCATCAGCGACATGCGATTGCCCGCCAGCCACCGCGCCTTCGACGCTGGCACCTTCGACTCAAAGTGGAAGCACGCCAGCCCGGTCCGCGAGATGAACGGGATGCGGTCGGCGGTATCGCCGCAGATGTGCAGAATCACCGGGCACGAGATGGCCGCCGCCAACTCCCTGTGTAACGGCCACAGGAAGTCGCGGTACATCTCCGGGCTCACCAGATCGCCGGTAGCGTGGTCCGCGAGCGTCACCACGTCCGCCCCCGCTTTGATCTGCTCCTGCGCGTAGATCGCCGGCAGGTCCGTCAGCGCCCGCAGGATGCGATGCACTTCATCCGGTTCATCGAGTGTCATCATCAGGAAGCGCTCGACGCCGAACAGATGATACGCCAGCGTCCACGGCCCGAAGACCTTCCCCACCAGCGCCACATGCGGATACCGCTCGCGCAATATCCGCAGCGCATCGCACACGACCACCATCGACGGGTGCCCGAAGACATCCACGCGAATCTTGATATCCTCCGCGCACGCACACGGATGCACCGTGCCGTCGGGCATCATATCCCGCCGGCCCCAGTCCACCTCGCAGCCCAGCGCGTCCGCCTCATGTTGCACCGGTCGTACCCCGCTGCCGCCAGTCCCGCCATGGTCTCCGCGTCCAGGTGCGCTTCAGGGAACGAGCATCCCGTAGCGTCCATCAGATCGATGGTCGCAATCGACACGGCGTTACCGACCGCCGGAATATCGGTCTGTTTCTGCTCGACGGCCGCAAGTGTCCGTTCGCGCTCAGTCATCTCGTCGCTCCTCGTCCGCCCTCCGCGCTCGTGTTACTGCGCGGCGGCCACACGATACACAACTGTTGAGTGCGCCGGCATGGTCTCGGTGCGCGCCAGCACCTTGCCTTCCACCGCGGCGATCTCCTCCATCAGCGTCCGCGATCTCATACGTCGCCAGGTCTGCGCTCCACGAGAACGAGCGCTCCGCGGCCGAGGTGTTCGTCAGAATAAACGCCAGCTCCCCGTCATGCGAAGCCCACGCCGAGTCCAGCACGCACGGCACCTCGAACTCCCGGGTCTTGCTGCCCATCGCCGCCGAGATCATCATCTGCGGCATTGCTTCAGCATACTTCACCGGCCGCTGCAGCCAGCCCAGCTCCACGAACTTCCGCGCCGCGCGTCGCAGGTCCACAAGCGTCCGGAAATACTCCGCCTGCTCAGCCAGCCGAGGTGAGCTGAGCCAATTATCCTCGTTGTCGGTCGGCCAGATTCGCGCGAACTGCATCCCGGAGATGAACGTGTTCCCACACGCCGCGTAGAAGCTGTCGCCATCACCCGACGCGCCACTCCACACGATCGTTCGCCCATAGGTGCAGGTCATGTCTCCATACACCGCCGCCCACAGGTTCACCCATCCCGGCCACACGTTGTAGTGATTGAGCCGGTGATCGGTGACGTCGATGAACATCTCGTGTTGCACCTCGCCCGAAATCGCCGCCTCCGGATCGACCTCGCGGATGGCGTCGCGGATCTCCGTGCACATCGCCCGCAGCCCGTCCGTGGCATAGTGTCCGCCGCCCACCGGGTGCCCGTGATCGGCCGCGTAACAGGGCCGACCGCACTGCGCGCCGAGCTGGTCGAGGTAGATCCCCTGCTGATGGCCGTCCCGCACCAGTCGCACGCACGCCTCCACCAGCGCTGCCCGGAAGGCCTCTCCGGTCGCGCACATCACCAGCGGCTTCTGACCCTCTTCCTGATACGATGTCTCCAGTGGATTGCCATCCTCGTTATGAATCGCGGCGGCGATTCCGTTCTCAGGGAAGTCCGGCGACAGCGAGTTCCACTGGAACGCGTTCACGTATGGCTCCCAATGAAAGCCCTTCGCCCCCTCCTCCTCACACAGTTCCGGGAAGCCCTCCCACATCGGCCAGCGCAGCACATTCGCGAAGGTCCGCGGCTCGATCCAGTGATACCACTGCACGCCGATATGCGCGGTCGACCCGTCGCGCATCGCGAAGAACTCCTGCAGCGCCTCATTGAAGCGCCGATGCACGTCCACGCCGTAGCGCCCCTGCCCGCGTATCCACACATCCGTCTGCGACACCCAATCGGGCACATCGTCGCGCGTCACCAGCGGGCCCTTCGCACACCACTTCTGCTGCAGTGCCCACCCGCGATAGATACGCGCCGCGTCCCACCAATCGCCCCGATACGCGCCCAGCACGATCGGGTAGGGCGAGCTGAAGTCCTGCCCCGGCGTCAGACAATTCTCCGGCATG
>JALGSS010000158.1 GCA_029821745.1 Candidatus Zipacnadia bacterium | reverse complement strand
CATGAACGCTGTGCCCCTGGCCGAGATATTCACGTCTTTCCAGGGCGAGGGCCCGCTGGTGGGCGTGCGCCAGGTGTTCGTGCGTGTGCGCGGCTGCGACTTGGCGTGCCTGTACTGCGATACCCCCGCCGCGAGAGAGACCTCGGGCGCGTGTCGTATCGAGATTGCGCCCGGCTGCGAGCAGTTTGCCGAGCAGGGCAATCCCTTCACCGCGCGCCGCGTGTTCGACGACCAATCCCTTCACCGCGCGCCGCGTGTTCGACGACGCGCCGGCATTGAGAGAGCCCGTCGGCGGCCTGCACTCCATCGCCCTCACGGGCGGCGAGCCCCTGCTCTACCCGGCCTTCGTCGCCGAGATGGGGGACCTTGCGAAGGAGCATGGGGTGCCGCTGTTCCTCGAAACCGCCGGGCACAGGCCCGATGCGCTTGCTTCGGTGATCGACCGGGTCGACCTCGTCTCGATGGACGTCAAACTGCCGTCCACCCTCGCCAGGCCCGTCGACCCGTCGCTGTTTGTGCGCAGCTACGAGATCGCCGGGGAGCGGTGTGTGGCCGTCAAGATGGTGCTCACCGACGCCGTCGCGGCGCGCGAAGTGTCGGATGCCTGCCGCGATCTAGCGGCAGTATCTGCGGCCGGACCGGTGGTCCTGCAGCCCGTCACGCCGGTGAGTGACGGCGTCCGGCGGCCATCGCCGGCGCGGCTGTGCGAGCTGTTCGAGGCCGCCGCCGGGCATCTAGCCGACGTGCGTGTGATCCCGCAATGCCACCGGCTGCTGGGGGTCTTGTGACGATGGATGGGCGCCCTGTGGGGTTCACCACGACGATTCCCGTTGAAGTGCTGCTAGCCGCCGGGCGCGTTCCCGTCGACCTGAATAACATCTTCATCTCCGACCCCGAATGTGCCGGGCTTGTCTCCCGCGCAGAGCTTGAGGGATACCCGCGCAACTGCTGCGGGTGGATCAAGGGTCTGTACGCGACGGTCCTTGACAAGGGCATGGACGAGATCATCGCCGTGACCCAGGGCGACTGCAGCCAGACCCACGCGATGATGGAGACTCTGCAGGACTCCGGTGTCCGGGTATTCCCCTTTGCCTACCCTCACAATCGCGACGCGGACCTGCTCCGGGAGCAGATCCAGCGACTGATCGACCGCTTCGGAACATCGTGGCAGCGGGCGGAGTCCGTTAAGGAGCAGCTCGTCCCCTTGCGGCGCCAATTGGCCGAACTCGACCGCCTGACCTGGGAGGAGAACCGTGTCAGCGGATTCGATAACCATTACTATCTGGTCAGCGCCACCGATTTTTGCTCGGACGTTGAAGGGTTTGCCGCCGAGGTGGCGAAAGTTCTCCACGACAGCCGGTCACGGACGCTTCAAGAGGGCCGCGCCCGGATCGGGATTATCGGGGTGCCGCCGATCATCACCGACTTCTACGACGTCCTTGACCGTCTCGGCGCTCGTGTTGTGTTCAACGAAATGCAGCGACAGTTTTCGATGATCCCGTACCTTGATTGCGGTCTTCTTGAACAGTACCAGCGCTATACCTACCCGTACGATGTTTTCGCTCGTATTGAGGACATCAACCGCGAGGTCGAGCGGCGCAACATCGACGGGATCATTCACTATGTCCAGACGTTCTGCTTCCGGCAGATCCAGGGCATGCTGATCAAGCGCGACGTCTCCGTGCCCGTGCTCGAGATCGAGGGCGACAAGCCGGCACCCATGGACGCGCGGAACCGCCTCCGGGTGGAGGCGTTCATGGAGACTCTGGAGGCACGGGCCCGAGGGTCAGCCGGCTAAGTACACTCGCAGCACACGCTGACAGATCGATTGCAGCTTCGGAACCGGTCGCGAACTGCGGCCAAGAGAGGTGACACTCATGAAACGACGCTTGTGCGGAGCCCTTCTGGTAGTCGTTGCGGGCCTTGTCCTCACGGGGATCCCCGCAATGGGGCAGGATGCCACCGGCGACTTCACCGGCAAGGTAACACTGCGCAGTGGCGAGGTGCTGGAGGGAAGCATCAAACTCGCCGAGTTCGGCGTGGTGCTGGGGGCCGGGGTGGGGTCTCTTAGGCAGGAGTACGGTTCGCTGGCTCTGCAAGTCGGCGAAGGCCAGGTAACGATCCCCGCCCAAGATATCTGGGTCGTGGATGCCACGTGGACGGACCAGGGCACCGATGCAGATCCGAAGTGGGTTCTCGATAAGCTCGACGTCCTGCGGAAGGACGGGTCAAAGGTCAGCGGTCAGCCGACGTGGCGTCTGCACTGCACGACGGCCAGCGTTGAGCTGCCCAGCAAGCAGACCAAACGCGTTATTGCGTTCCCGATCGTCCAGAAGGATTTCACACCCGATAGCCTCATCAAGCGCATCGTGATCGGTGACGAACCGCCCGCCGAACCCGCGACGCCACCAGCCGAGCCGGCGACACCGCCCGCCGAACCCGCGACGCCTCCGGCCGAACCGGCGACGCCACCGGCGGAGCCCGCGACACCGCCTGCAGAACCAGCAACGCCGCCCGCAGAGCCCGCGACGCCGCCAGCCGAACCTGCGACACCGCCAGCGGAACCAGCGACACCGCCAGCGGAGCCAGCGACGCCACCGGCGGAGCCCGCGACACCGCCTGCGGAGCCAGCGACGCCACCGGCGGAGCCCGCGACACCGCCTGCAGAGCCGGCGACGCCACCGGCAGAGCCCGCGACGCCACCGGCAGAGCCCGCGACACCGCCTGCAGAACCGGCAACGCCGCCTGCAGAGCCTGCGACGCCGCCTGCAGAGCCGGCGACGCCGCCCGCCGAACCCGCGACGCCGCCAGCAGAGCCTGCGACACCGCCAGCGGAACCAGCGACACCGCCAGCCGAACCAGCGACGCCACCAGCAGAGCCTGCGACACCGCCGGCCGAACCGGCAACGCCGCCGGCCGAACCGGCAACGCCACCAGCCGAACCTGCGACGCCGCCGGCCGAACCTGCGACGCCACCAGCGGAACCAGCGACGCCGCCTGCGGAACCTGCGACGCCGCCAGCCGAACCTGCGACGCCGCCGGCCGAACCGGCAACGCCACCAGCCGAACCGGCAACGCCACCAGCCGAACCTGCGACGCCACCAGCGGAGCCAGCGACGCCACCGGCCGAACCAGCGACGCCACCAGCGGAGCCTGCGACACCGCCGGCAGAACCAGCGACGCCGCCGGCCGAACCTGCGACGCCACCAGCGGAGCCGGCCACGCCTCCCGCGGAACCTGCGACACCGCCTGCAGAGCCTGCGACGCCGCCAGCGGAGCCTGCGACGCCACCGGCAGAGCCGGCCATCCCCGCAATGCCGGCGAAGTGCACCCTGGTTTTCGTGAATCTCGACCAGGCTGAGCATGAGCGGGTCAAGGGCCTCATTGCGGCGAAGGCCGTCGACGGGGCTGTCGAGGAGACTACGGCGCAGGACGGCATGGTCACCATGACCTTCACGCTGGCTGACATTACGTTGCTGCCGGCTCTCGCCCAGGACGTGCGGTATCGCACGGCGGAGGACGGCACGAAGACCCTTGTCTTCGAGGAAGCCGGCCGCGAGTTCGCCAGCAGCTTCCGCGCGGCGAAGATCTCCGGCGCGATCAAGGTCAGCGTGACCTTCAGCGTTGCGCCGGGCGCGACCCTGTACTACTCACCGAAGGCTGGCGAGGAAGTCGAACTGCCGGCGGACGTGATCGACGACCAGGGCAAGGTCGACATGGACGTGGCGATCGTTCGCGGCCAGGAGTTCATCTACGCGCGAACGGTGCTCGGAGAGGTGGAGCGCTGCGTGAAGATCGACATCTTCACCGCCGCAGCGACGGACGTCACCCGCGCGGCCTACGATGCTCACCAGTAGCGCCGCCGGGCTTGCCGTACTGTGATCAGAGACGCGACAAAGGCCGGGCGGCCACGAGGCAGCCCGGCCTTTTGACGATCGAGGGCCGGGCGGATGGCTTGTGCTGAACAAGGGCACTGATGGGCACGGGGTGCTTGATCGTGTGCGACGGAGCCCCGTGCAAGGCGTCTCACAGACCCCGTGGGGCCCATGTAGCGCGCCGGTCACGACGCGCTGTGACACCCCACGGCCATTGGGAATTCGTTTCTCAACACAACCAATGCCTCGCCCCTCCCCTCAGCGGATGGGGCGAGCAAAACGGGGGTGATCGGCCGTGCGCATCGGGATAATCGGCGGGACGGGCGTGTACGAGTTGGCCGAGAAGAGCGGCCGTACGTCGCGCGTGCATACCAGCTACGAGACCGTGGAGGTTACTGAGTCGGAGCACGCGGGGCATGATCTTGTGTTCCTCGCGCGCCACGGGGACGATCATGCTGTGCCGCCGCACCGCGTTCCTTACCTCGCCAATATCGACGCGCTGCGGCGCAAGGACTGCGAGTGCATCATTGCCACGAACGCCGTCGGGTCAACGCGGGACGGCATGCAGCCGGGAGATTTCGTCCTCCCCGACCAGTTCATCGACTTCACGAAGGGCCGACCGCTCACGTTCTTCGACGGTGGGCGAAAGGGCGTGCGCCACGTGGATGTCACGGTCCCGTACTGCCCGGCGTTGAGGCGCACCGCATTCAAGCTGCTGGAAGACGATGCCCAGCCGATCCATCCCGCGGGCACCTACGTGTGCACGGAAGGGCCACGGTTCGAGACTCCGGCGGAAATCCGGATGTTCCAGGCCCTCGGTGGGGACCTGGTTGGTATGACCGGGGTGCCCGAGGTCGTCCTGGCCCGAGAAGCCGGGATCTGCTACATGACTGTCTGTGTCGTCACGAATTTCGCCGCCGGTGTCGCCCGGGCGCCCTTGCGCGAGGGCGAGGTCACTGAATTGATGGAGCAGCGATTGCCCGTATTGCGCAGCTTCATCCTATCGATTGCCGAGAACATTGAGACGGTCCGCGACTGCGATTGCAGAGGGTGACACAACCTGTTGCGGACGTCCCCCGAACACGAACAGGAGTCCCCCGTTGAGATCCCTTCACGATTTCAAGGCGTATCTGTTTGACCTGGATGGCACGGTGTATCTGGGTCCGGGGCTGATCCCCGGCGCAGACACCGCCATCGCTTCGCTGCGTGCAGACGGCCGCCGGGTGATGTTCCTGTCCAACAAGCCGATCAGCACCCGTGCCTCGTACGCTGAGAAGCTGACCCGCCTCGGCATCGCAGCTACCGAGGCCGATGTGCTCAACTCTTCCCTTGCCCTCGCCACATACCTGGAGCGGGAGTTGCCCGGTGCCCGCGCCTACGCCATCGCCGAGGCCCCCGTCATTGAGGACCTCGTGGCGGCGGGCATGCGCATCGTGAACGAGCCGCTCGAGGCCGACGTGGTGGTCGCCTCCTGGGACCGAGATTTCAGTTACCGGAAGCTTGACCACGCGCTCCAGGCGATCCGCAATGGCGCACGGCTTGTCGCGACAAACCCCGACGTCGCGTGCCCCATGGCGGGTGATGTGTACGTCCCGGACTGCGGGGCCATCGTCGCCGCGATCGAGGCGTGCAGCATGCGGCCCGTGGACGTCTTCGCGGGGAAGCCCTCAACGCTGATGGCCGACCTGGCCTTGCAGCGGCTCGGGGTCGCCGCCGCGGATTGCCTGATGGTGGGAGACCGCGTCAACACGGACATCCTCTTCGGGCAGAACGCGGGAATGGGGACGGCTCTCGTGCTGACCGGGGCCGGGCGTCTGACACCCCTGGAGGAAGGTCCATGCCGGCCGGATTTCGTGCTGGAAAGCATTGCGGAACTGACCCTCGTGTGAGCGCGTTCGAATGCGCGAACTGGGGCCACGGCGAAAAAACTGTAAATGATGCTTGAAATTTCCTTGAGCATGGGTATACTGAAGCTTGAGAAACGTGGTTGGCCATCCGGTTTCCCGGGAAGTGGGCGCAATGTTCAGGGCTTGGCGTAGGCGCAAGCGACGTGGAGGTGTAACAACCGTTGAATACGCGCTGTTGTTGTTCTTCTTCGTCATGACAGCCATCTTCGGGTTCCCGAAGCTTACCCTGAGCACGATGCGGTATGTCTCAACCGCGAACGACGCGGTGGAAACGGCTGCCGATCCCTCGAACGGAACTGATCAGTAGATCCGAGCCGTCGACGAATGGCAAGGGAGCCGCCGTGTGGTGGCTCCCTTTTTTGTCGGGTCTGTGTTTGGGGCCCGCGTTCGCGCAGGTCTATGACGGTTTGTAGAAGGCGATGTAGCCTGGTTCGATGTCGGTCGTGCCCAGGCGCCCAGCGAGGTTCGACATCAGCATGAGCCGGCCGTTTTGCTGCACCGCGATGCCGATGTGTTGAGTGCTGCGGGGCGGGAAGGTGAAGGGCCAGACGAGGATGTCGCCGGGCCGGGCCAAGCCATCTCGTCGCGCGACATACCCTCGAGCCGGCAGACCGCGTGCCCACACATGCGCGTCCCCCAGGCCCCAGCCCAGGGCTTCACGGATCGTCCTCGCGCACCGGTTGGGGACATGGGTCACACGTCCCGTGGCCATGCGCTCAATTGCCCGCCGAATCTCCCCGTTTCTCGGGTACGTCAGGATCGTCTCTTGGTCGAACACCGTGCGGACCATGCCGTCGACGAAGCTCCTGCGCCACCGCGTGAGTGCCGCCAGGCGCTTGCGCGTCTCGCCCGGGGTCACCGGGTCCACCTCGTCGCTGTGCAACTCAGCGACCTGTAGCTGGCCCTCGTAGGCGTTCCTCGACCGTTCGAGATCAGCCTCGTCCACACCCATTAGCCACACGCCCTGCGGTACGAGGGAGAGCATCGCCGTCGGATTGCCGTCATAGTGTCGCTGGGGGGTGTCCTCAATGATACTCTCGACCGGCTCCACGTCACCATTCTGGTCAAGCGGCGTGGCGAGTGCGAGCCACTGAAGCGTCGCGAAAGCGTCGGTCCCGTAGTAGCCGCTGCGGCAGAAGGTCACGATCTCAGCGCGAAAGTTTTCGCTGTCTTCGTCCGGCGTCAGGGCGTTGATCCAGCCCTCGAACTGCACACCCGGGTAATGATCGAAGCTGATGGTGGCCAGAGTCCCCGGAGCAAAGCGCTCCGCATCCTCTCGCCGCACAAAGCAGTGGGCCACCGCCCACTGCGTATTGATCACTTTCAGCAGCTCCTGGCCCGTCTCGATGGCGTCCCCGTTGTTGACGGACCGGCGCAAGACAAAACCATCGGACGGCGCCTGGTATTCCGTCCAGCGCTGCTCTGACAGCCGGTCGAGTTCCCTGGGCTTGGGCAGGAACCGCCGCGAGACGAAGTCCTGGGAGCCGGACCGCGAACTGCGCCGGGGCGCGCCGCGCTGCTGTCGAGCGAGACGAGCCGGCCGGCGCGGGGTTTCTCGTGGCGCGGCAACGGCGGGTTGCGAAGGCCGCGTAGGCTTGGGCTGAGCGACCGGAGCCGGCTGAACCGTCTCCTCGACTACCGGAACGCCGCGAATGACCTCAACCCCGGCCTCGACCGAGGGGGGATTACCGCCGCGCACCACTTCGACCCCGGCGTTCCCGTCGGTGCCGAGAATCACCTGCACAGCGGGCCGGTCCTGTCGCGCGGCGACTACGGCCTCGGCTTCCGCCGCCCTAGCCGTGCGCTCCGCCGCTGCGTTCTTCTCTTTTGTGGCGCCCAGCAACTCCCGGGCCGTGGAGACCCGGGCGTCGGCGTCGGTCTGGCTCATGGCCGCGGCTCTGAGCGCTTCGGCCGATGAATCAAGAGACTGCTGGGACAAGGCCCCAAGCTCGAACAGCCTCTTCTTCGCGTCGAAATCCTCCTGAGCCTGGGCATGTCCGGATTGGGCCGCGTTGGCCGCCGCCTGGGCCTGAGTAAGGGCGTCCTCGTAGGGGGCCAGATCGATCCTGGGCACCGGAGGACTGGGTTTGAGCTTGGCTGCCGGCTTCGGCGCGGATTGCCGTGGCACCCGAGCCTTGGGCACCGGTTTCGGCTTCGGTACCGGCTTGCTCTGCGCCGCTGGGGCAGTGCGTGGAGACTGGGCCATTGGCGTGTCTGGTCTGGCCGAGGACTGTGCGCCGGCCGCCTGGGACGCGGGTCGGGCACGGCGTGGCGCCCGAGCGATCAGCAAGGGCTTCACATCGTAGTTCTGCATGGCCTCCTCGGCCGCCGCGATGTCCGTCAGGATCTCCGGATCATAGACGCGGAACAAAGGCGCGCCCCGGCGGAAGAAGTCCAGGCCGGGGAACAGGAACTCCACGACACCTGCAACGATAGAACGGAAACTGAACACGCAACCCATACGACCCGAGCGCTGAACGATCTCGCTCGGGTCTGAGATGCGCGGGCCCAACACGAGGCGCGCACGAGGCGTAGCTAGTACGCGCACCTCCTCGCCCGAATACGAGGGGATGGTGGGCAGGGTGACCACGGCCGGCGGGACCCGTGCGGGCGCCGCTTCGGCCGATGGCGCTGCCGCGCCTTGCACTCCTGTAGTCTGGGGTAATGCCGCCAGGGCCCCGGACGTGATGGCGCACAATGCCGCCACCGCCCCGAGCCATTTGGCGACTCTCAGGACTGATGCCACTCGATTCTCACCACTCACTTTGACAAAGACAACAGCATAATGGTTCAAACGAAGCAGGTGGCCCAATCGGTTCCAGGCAGGCCTCACGAGTTTTCGCGACACCCGCAGATGGAGAGCGGCTGGATGCCGGAAGGCCCGCGCACGCCACGCAGCGAATAAGCCCTTTGTCAGCATCGTGGCCGGGCTCAGGGGC
>JALGSS010001106.1 GCA_029821745.1 Candidatus Zipacnadia bacterium | reverse complement strand
GCGATGTCTCGGCGGCCCAGCGCCATCGCGCCGCCGGCGGGTGGGGTCCATGCACCGGATTTCGCCTTTGATGTCCAGCCGGTGCTCGACAAGCGCTGCGTGAGCTGTCATAGCGGACTCGAGCCCGCCGGTGGCCTCGATCTGTCCCCGACGCCCACACGGATCTTCAACGTTGCCTACGAGAATCTCACCAACAAGGGTCTGGTCAACTACGTCAATGTGAACCAGTCAAGCTCACTGCCTCTGAGGCCGCCCAAGTACTACGGCTCCCACGCCAGCCGGCTCGTGGAAGTACTGCGCGGTCCCCACGCCGACAAGGTGAAGCTGCCATCCGAGGACTTCCGGCGGCTGGTGACGTGGATTGACTGCAACTCGTACTACTACGGGACCTATCTGTACTCGCGGCCGGGGACAAGTGGAGGGCGCGACCTTCTTACGGCGCCGATCCGGCAATCGCTCGACGCGGTCTTCAAGCGCCGTTGCACCGTCGCCCGGCGGGGCAACTTCGGCAGCGCGTACACGCCGAATCCGCCGACGTTGTCGAGCGCCAGCACGCCGGACCGCTCCGAACGCAGGAACTCAGGCGCGAAGCTCCCCTGCACCGTCGCTGGCAGCGCTGTGCGACGGCTGTCGATGCGCAGCACCGAATCACAAGTGACCGTCACAACCACGCCTCGCCGGCTGCGCAGCTTGACCGCCTCGCCATCGCTCTTGATGACCCTCAGGCCGCCGAGCAGAGCCGGGGCCAGCCGCACCGTCGCCACGGCCCGCCGGGCCGCGATGCGCTGGCGCAGCAGCACCTCACCCGTGGCGAAACGGAAGTCAAAAACGGCGCCCGTGGTGGTGATCGCCATCCCCTGTTCGGTGCTTGTGACCTTCTCGACCGTCATATCGAAGGGCCACGGTAACGGCTCGGCCGCCACCATCGCGCCGAGGGACAGCACCACGGCACACATTAGCAGGTAACGCATCGTCGGGGCCTCCAACTGCGGTTTGCCTGGAATCGGTGCCTTCGCCCACCGAGGGGTGGGAACCTGCCCCCCGCGCGCCTGCTCAATCGTGCAACTTGAGGTGTGGAGTGGGATAGGCTGCACTGGCGTCGGTTGCCGCCCGCCTCAGCCTGCCTCGAAGCCCCCTTGATGAAACCTGCAACCATTGCAGGGAATGCCCCCCTGTCGAGCGACCTGGCGCGCAACCGGTCTGACTACCATCGGAGATGATACGTTGTGAACGGAAGAATCGCCCTGTTCGCCGCGGTGCTCGTGCTTATCTCTATCGTGACCTTCTCGTCGACGGTTTCTCTGACCTCGCCGCCGTCGGCGAGCAGCTCCGGCAGGTGGCGGCTGCAGAAATCTCGGGCGATGGCGATGGCCGCGTCGGGCTCTATGACATCCATCGGGCTCTATGACATCCATCGGCACGGGCGGCTCGGGCATGGCGGCCGTGAAGCCGACGACGGTTTCCGTCGCCGGATCGATGACGCCATAGCCGATCCTGTTCGTGATCGGGACGGCAAACCCGAAGCCGGTAATGCCGGGCCACGCGGGGTCCTTGCGGATGCCACGTTTTCTCAGTCTATCGGGCAGCGTGACGTCAGGCGTCGCCTCATCGGCGAGGAGAACCTGCACGCGACTGACGGCCATAACCAGCGACGCGATTCTCGTCATCAATCGTCCCCCTTCTGTCGTTGCTGCTGTCCCTCCGTCTCGTCCGCCTGGCTTTCTGGCGGCTTGCGCAAGTGCAACACACCGTACTGGTGACCGCCCGCATGTTGCCCCGCAGGCTCCGCAGCGGAGCCGACGATGACAGCCCCTTCGGAGACCCATCCGAAGCACTGGGTGATCTCAGGCATCTCCGTTACGAGGAAGCCCTCGTCGGCTTCCAGGTCCCAGCACCAGACCTGCAGAGACGCATCGTTTGACGGGTCGTCGTCCCATATCCGGCGTTGCTGGAACAGAGCGCGCTTTCCATCGGGGGCGCACACGATGAAGCGCCAACCTCTGGACTTCCTTGCTAGCTTGAGCGGGGCCCCGAGGCCGCGGCCCCAGGCTCCAAGTTCGTACGTGCGCACCGGCCCGTCTGGTCCATAGACGACTATCGCGTCCTTTCCCTCCGCGCGCTCGACGTAGCCTGCGACGCATCGACCGCCGTTGATTGGGCAGAGCGTTGGGATAGCGGTCGGGGTGGACATGCGCACCAAGGCGTTGCCCGTCTCGCCAAGCTCAGTAACCATGCCGGACTGAGAGACGAACTCGAGCACTCCGACGAACTCAGGGCCGCCGTGCCGGCGGTGGCGTATGACCCTCTTCAGGATGAACCAGCCGCCGGCGTCCGGACTCCAGCACACGGGCCATGGTATGCCGAAGCTCCCCGTCATTGGCTGGGCGAATGGCGTCTGCGCCTCGCGCACAACCGACAGGTCCGGCAAAGCCCTTGTCTGCACGAGGGTTCGGAAGGTTCCGTCGACAGAGGCCTCCGCCAGTCGGCTCATTGGGCTGAAACCGGCGATCAGTCGCTCAACGGGATGGGGCAGTATCGCCGTGAAGCCTTCTTGTATGGCGGCCTCCCTGCGTCCGGTCTCCGGATCCCAAACGACGGTCTGTGAGTGCGCGGCGATGTTCGCCTCGATATCCACCAGGCGATCCAGTCCGGGCGCCTCCACGAAGACTAGTCTCTCGCCGCACCAAGCGAAGTCGAAGACGCCGTAGCCGTCGGCCGCCGGGCTCACACCGTTGTCACGCACTGAGCAATCCTCACTGAGGGCATATACACGAAAGCTCACCTGGTTGCCGTCGCGTCTCAGGATCGCGAGCCATGTCCTCGATTGGTCCGCCCTGGCTGCCAGGATCCTGGATGTAACAGGGGAGAAGGGTCGCCAGGAGACAAACTCCCCGTGCGCGGTCTCATGGTCTCGCGGCACCGCGGTCTCTGCGGCACACGGCTCCCCCATGTGACACGCGACAAGCACCAGCAGGCCACAGGGCCACCAGCGGCATTCAGTCATCCCAGGCCTCGACAATGTCCGGTACCTCCCTCGTTAACGGAATGAAATACCCGATGATCTTCTCATTCCAGCCCGTCTGTGCTCGCACGATTGTTCGGTAGCAGAACTGCGTGCTTGCCCCTCCGTCGAGCATCGTGGCGTCCGCGAAGTCTTGCACATAGATATGCCTGCTGTGCAGGTAGCTGTCTAGGGATCCGCCGGGCGTGACGAACGACTTGGCGTCGGGCTC
>JALGSS010000157.1 GCA_029821745.1 Candidatus Zipacnadia bacterium | reverse complement strand
CCCATGCCGCCGAAGGTCGGGTTCAACCGAACCTGCACCGGTATCTCGGGAATCGATGGGTAGATGCCATGGATGCCATTGAGCACGAAGATGAGCGTCGGGAGCGCGAACCCGATCCACATCAACCGGTTGCTGAAGAATGGGATTCCCTCGGATTCACCCCGCGCCATCTCAATGGGCAGGTTGATCAGCGGGAAGCTCAGCTTCTCATTATCGATCCATTGCCGGCGGAGGATTGACGCCAGGAAGGCGTACGACAGTAGCAGCGAAGCGACTACCACCAGCCACGCGAGATACGGCTGCAGCCACGCGCCCCACGGGATCGGCGCGCCCGGGCGCAGGCCCTCGTAGAAAGTGCGGATGACGGGGTCCTGCGCGCCGCCCTGCACATCCCACGGGACAGCCCACTGGGGCACGTGCGGGAAGAAGGTCTCTTCCCAGTGGTTCGCGGGGGTCGCGTAGTAGTTGACCGCCGCCATCGTCGAGAACCAGCGCTCCAGCACTCCCCGAGAGCAGGTGAGGGCCGCCACGAGGATCATCATGTAGATGATCACGATCTCATGGGGCTTGAGCGCGAGGCGCCGCGACAGTCGCTTGAAGACCGCGTTGAGCATCACAACAAGCAGCAGCAGGCCGATCGCCGCCGGCGCGAACTGGCAGATGGCGATCTGGATCGTGGTCACGACCAGTTCAGCCCAGCAGACGATGAAACACACCGCTGCGGCGCCGATCAGGCCGATAATAATTGCTCGGGGTGTCGCGCGATGGCGTTCGATCATGGTTACCTCAACGGTCGTCGGGAAGCAAAGGCGCAGACGTGCGGGAGACCACAGGTCGCACGCCTTGACGCCCGGAACTCACAGTCCCTGACAGTGGTTCTGCTGAGAAAAGAGGTAGCCGTGGGGTGCCCGATGTCGCACAATCGGCGGGGCCCCACGGATGCGCTCAGCATGGCCAGACGGCCCTGCGGGGCCCCGGTCACTGCACGACGTGACCACCCCGCAGCTATCCCTGTGAGTTCCTCAACACAATCCAATGGGCGTCCCGGCCCCAGAACACGCGCCCGCGTCCTGTATCCTATGTATTGTCCTTAAGCCACTGCAGCGCTGCTTCGCCCTCCGCCTGGGTGGCCGCGTAGGTGCAGTAGAACACCTTGTTGGGTTCGAGCTTTTTCTGGTAGATCTTCATCTCGTCGATGCTGCACGGTATCCACAGGCTCGTGCCCCGCGCCTGGATGTCCTTCAGCAGGTCCATCCACTCCATGAAAGACTTGTTGCGGGCGCCCGTGGTCCACTGGATACAGTCCAGACCGTCGATGGTGCACAGGTCCGGCACATGCACCAGGCACTCCGGGCCGTCCAGATGGTACACGGTGTGCTCCAGATGCTCGGTTTCTTCTTCCAGCGCCGGCATCACCCAACGACGGAAATGCTCCGGGCCAATCAGCGCCGCATAGTCGCACTGGATCGTGTTCGTCTTCACCGGATGATACGCGGGCACCCAACCGAGTGTCCCCGTCTCCCCCATGTTCCCCGCCTCGTAAAGCCCGTCGTACACGGGCTTGTACAGTGCGCGGGCATCGGCCATCGCCCGGTCGATGGTCTCGGGGATGTCCATCAGGTCCATACACAGCTTGGCCCCACCGCGCATCGCCAGCAGCAAGTCCATGTTGCTGTGCAGGTCCAGATGCGCCACCACCATCTTCCCGCGGAAGGCCTCGGCCATGGTGCGGCAGAACTCCAGCATCCGCTGCCACCAATAGTTGTCGGGATCAAGGGTGAGCGGGAGCGCTTCCTCCCAGTCGTCGATGCAGGGGACGGCCCAGCTCGTGCCCGTGCCGTCGCCGAACTCGAGCTTTGCGCCCATCCATGCGGCCATCATGTCGGGGCCGAAGCTGGGGCTATGCGAGGGGATTGACTCGCCGCCCCACCAGACGGTCTCGGCGCGGGCGACGATCCGGCTCACGGTCTCGTCGAGGTCGTCGCGCGCCTCCGTCATGTAGCCAGTACCGGGCACCGGCTCGACGCCCTCCTTGGGAGCTGTGATGACGCAGCAGGGCCGGTCGATCAGCTCCTGGTTCCAGAAAGCCAGCCAGCGCCGGTTCGCTTCCTCAAAGTCCGGCTTGAACTCGAGCGGCGGGGTGGGCGGCATGTATGTCACGGACTACACCTCGCGGAGGGATGGAGTGTGTTGACTGAATGAGTCCAGTAGCGTCGGTTGTGTTGAGAAACCCACTCCGGTAGCTGCGGGGTAGAGGGACCCGGGCCCCGCAGGACCATTAGACCAATTGCGAAGGATCCGTGGGGCCCCGTCGATTGTACGGCATCGACACCCCACGGCTATCTTTCCTTTTTCAACACGACCCGTCTAGTGGCCTCTCGATCACCAGGTGGCTTCGACGAACGCCATGGCGTTTACCGGAATGGCGGTCACTCGTACTGGTGTTGAGCTGCCCCCATTGGAGAGCGCGCTGATCGTCCCCATTTCCGAACTCGGGAGCCTGTCGCGCGGGTACATTCCCGCGTAGGTGAAGTCTCGTATCGTGACACCGAGGCCCCGAGCGATGGCTTCCGCGTTCGCGACGGCGTTCTTGACGGCCTTCTCAAGGGCCTCGCGCTGTGCTTCCGAGCGGTCTGCCTTGAGGAAGCGCGGTCCTGACAGCGAAGTGGCGCCCGCCATGAGGGCAGTGTCGATGACAGCGGTCGCTCCATTGGCCAGTTCCTCGCCCTCGCCGGTGATGGTGACGGAGAGCGAGTTGGTGACCTCGTACCCGGCGATCTTCGTCGGGACGTGCCTGCCGCCATAGCCATACATTCCTGGCGGGCCACCCATTCCGCCGCCCATGCCGCCCATTCCCGTTTCGCCGAGGCCACCTTCAGGCATCTCGATGAGAGGTTCCACATCAATAGACTCTGTGCCCAGGGTCAAACCCTCTATGTTCAAGGCCTCGATGGCCGCAATGACACCGGCACACCTGTCAGCCGCATCTTCCCTGGCGACGGCCAGTTCCTTGTCCTGGCTCTCCACCGTGAAGCTTAGCCGCGCATTGTCAGGCATGACGTATACGCGTGCCGTGCCGGCCGCCTTTATCAGCTTCACCGGCAACTCCTGGGAGAAAGCTCCCACTGCCAACAGCAACGCCCATACCGTGAATAGCCGGCCTATCCGCGTCATAGCGCCGGACCTCCCCAAAGACCTTGTCATTAAGCTGCGCGCAAACGAACTCAACCGTCAATCCATACGTTCGGGGCCGCCCAGGCATCCTCGCCCCGGCCGGCCCCGTTTATCCACTCACACAGGACGTATCGTCCGTTTCTCCTAGCGGTTCAGCTTCACCTTCGCGCCGTCATTGGCCTGAGACTCCATCGCGGCCTCGATGAAGGCCACGAGCTCCAGGGTCTCCTGCAGGTCTACCGGCGGCTCGCCGGTCTCGAACATGTCGACCATCTTCTTGAGCAGTTCGCGGTAGATGAGCCCGGAGTTGATGGACGTGGTCACAACCTGCTTCTCGCACCAGGCGGTGAAGCCATAGGAGTGCGCGCCCGCACGAGTGCCGCGCATGGACCCGATGCGCCCATCATCCCACACGCCGACGGTGACCTCGGCGCCCTCCTGGAAGATCGTCTGCACATGGTCGCAGCCCGAGCCCATGAGCGTGAACAGCGGCTCGACCGCGTGAATGCCATAGTGGAACAGCCCGGGGTTGCGGTCATGCAGGCTCGCGGGGCTCCAGCAGTCGGCCCCAACGACCTTCCCGTACTTGTCTTCCTTGTCCTCGAGGACCTCGACGACCTCAAGCCCGAACCGCAGCGAGGAGGTCGAGAAGACCGGTACGCTGTTTGCCTTCGCCAGGCGCAGGATCTCTTTGGCGTCTTCGCTATTGGTGGTGAAGGGCTTGTCGATGTACAAGGGCATTCCGGCTTCGAGGAAGGGCTTCGCGCGCTCCAGATGCACGCTGCCGTCCACGGCCTCGATGCAGACGCCGTCCAGGCCCATCTCCAGCAGGTCTTCGGGCTTCTCGGCGATCTCCACGTCCCAGCCGCGAAGCTGCTCAACGTACTCGTCGATTTTCTCCTGAGCCAGAATCTCCGACGGCAGCGGCACGGCGGCGACGATGTTCGCCCCGTCAACCCACTGCTCCTCATCGATCCCGACATGGTTCAGACGCATCGTGAATTGCACAACGTGGGAAGTATCGCAGTCGACAATGCCAATTCGCAGCATCAGTAAGGGCCTCCCTGAGAGCCAGCCGGCTTATTGTGAGACGTGCGACAACGCCGGAAATCGGCGACACCTAATAGTGAACCCGAAGCGGAGATGAGTCAATAGGGTGCGGCCCTGGATACGGTAAAGCCACCGTCCCGCCTCGCCGTAAGAGGACTCGGAACGTCCGGCAGCGAAATGGCGTTAGTTAACCTGTCAATACGGTTGCGTTGGGGAACGCAGACTAGCCGTGGGGTTTCGATGCCGCACAATCGACGGGGCCCCACGGATCCCCTGACGACGGCTGCACGGGCCTGCGGGGAGCCGGTCATAGAGACCGGGCGCCGGTCTCGCTACCCCGCAGCTATTCGAGTGAGCCCTCCAACGCAACCATGCTCCGGGGGAGCGAGCGCATGCCCATCGAGAAGATCACCATCGCCCGCAATGACGAGGTCTACGAGTGCTTCCCATGCCTGTGCCGCACGAACTCCGACAAGCTCATCACGATCTACCGCGAGAGTGACAGCCACGGGGCGGGCGAGTTCACCCATCTGGTCCTGCGCTCCAGCACCGACGACGGGCACACCTGGAGCGACCGGCAGGTGCTGATCGAGGGCACGAAGGAAGACGGCATCCTCTTCAAGTGGAACTGCGCGCGCATCGTGCAGCTTCAGGACGGCCGCCTGTGCGCCCTGTGCGATGGGTACCCCGTTCCCCCCGGCGAAGCGAAGACGATGGACAGTCGCGTCTTCCTCTGGTTCAGTGAGGACGACGGCGAGACTTGGTCCGCCCCTCAGGAGACGCCGATCTTCGGCATCGTTCCCGACAAGCTCATCGAGACGAGCACCGGAGCGTGGCTTATCTCCACCCATGCCCGCGAGGAAGGGGACCGTCCCGTTCAGTACTTGCATCGCAGCGAGGACCAGGGCGAGACGTGGAGCGATGAGATTGTGATCTGCGGCCAAGAGGGCCTGTACCCAGCCGAGGCGTCCATTGTCGAGCTCCCCGACCGCACCCTCGTTTGCTATATGCGCGAGAACTCAGGGACGGGCCTTTGCGGGCCGAAGTGTATCAGCGGGGACGACGGCAAGACCTGGGACGGGCCGTATGAGACTCTTATGGGCGGCTGTCACAGACCCGTGGCCGGTTTCCTGCCCAGCGGGGAGATCATGGTCACGTACAGACACGTTCCCGGTGCGAAGAGCCCGTGGGCGCGAAACCTGTTCGCCTTCCGTGAGAGCGTTGACAGCGCGCGGGCTACGGAGCGTTCCGAGCAAGGCGGGATCATCCTGCCGATTGACCACGACCGTTCAGCGCACAGTGACTCAAGCTACACGGGATGGTGCGTCCTGCCGGACGACTCGATATTCGTGGTGAACTACATCAACGACGATGCCCCCATGGCGCAGATCAGGGGCTATCGCTTCACCGAGGACGAATTCTGAGCAACTACTGAGAGGCCTGTGGACATCTCCGTCGGTCACCGGACACGCTCCGGAGGCCGGTGCTGGGTCGGCGGGCCTCACCCATGACATCCGCAACTGGTAATGAGGAGGCCCTCATGAAGATTGTCTCGCGTTCGCTGCTCGTGCTGCTGCTGCTCTCCGCGCCCCTGGTGCTATGGTCTGACGATTACGGCCCGGTCCAGGTGGAGCTCCGCGGACAGACACAGACCTGGACCGAGACCCAGCCGGTCCTGGAGACCACCGATGACGCGAAGTTCCAGGCCGAGCGGTATGGCGAGCGATTCAGCTACGTTCTGACGGGGCTGCCCCCGGGCCTCGCGCGACTCAAGATGGGTTTCTGCGAGTTCAAGTACGACCAGCCGGGCCAGCGCGTCTTCGACATCAACGTCAACGGCAAGACGCACTTCGAGGACTTCGACATCCTCCGCTGGGGTGAGCCCGGGGAGGCCGTCACGACTCGCACTTCGGTGACCATCCCGGAGAACGAGCCGCTTGTCATCGAGTTCGTCGGCAAGACTGAGAACGCCAAGTTCAACTTCCTCAAGCTGTATACGAGCGATTGGTCCTTCGAGATCAAGGCGAGTGACGAGCCTGAAGTGCTCCTGTCCACGCCCTCGCGCAACTCCGCCCATATGCACCAGGCGTACGAGACTTGCATCAGCAAGTTCGGCTCCCGCATCTGCATCAACCCGCGGCCACAGAAGGGCGTCTGCCGGCAGAGCGCCCTCGGACACGCCGACTACAATGTGGCCTATTTCGAGAACAACCCGACCCTGTACAAGCTGGCCACGACGGCGGTGTACTACGCCGTCAACTGCCGGGGGCCTCAGGGCGAAGACCTGTGGTACTCGTTGCCATTCAACGGGCGCATCCCCGGGTTCAGTGTGATCAAGCAGAGCCAGACGCTGACATCACTCACGTACGTATGCCGGGCGCCGGATCTCCCCGTGGAGGTAACCTACGCCTTCCACGCGCCCTTCTACCCGCAGGATCTCAAGCTCTCCGTCGCCCCGTACATCATGCTGGACGTGACGGTCCGCAATCTGCTTCCCCGCGAGCAGACAGGAACGATTCTCGTCGGCCACGCGCCACGCCCCACTGAGACGGCGCGGTTCGCTGAGGCCACCGACAGCCTGGGAGTCGTGTACGACTTGCCGGTGTTTGAGCGCAACACGCTGCACGCCTGGCTGGCCGATCCCGCTGCCGCGGAAGGCGTTGAGGCCCGCGTGGGGACTCTGGCGATCCCTGCTGCGGTCACCAGCGACGATGCTGAGACGACGGACAGCGACATGCGCACCCTCCTGCAGGCCTCATGGGCGGATGCCGCCAGCGGCCTGGCCTGGAACTACGCCCTCGCGCCACGGGGGCAGGATACGCGGAGCTTTGTCTACGCCGGATGGGTGGGCGAACCGATTCTGGAAGTCATGAACGAGCCGTACCACTTCAAGTATGTGGATCTGTTCGCAGACATCTACGACGTGGCCCACTTCGCCTTCGACAACCGGGCCGAGAATGATGAGAAGATCGCGCTGTTCGAAAGCACCGTCTACGACGCCGACGGGCCCGATGAACTCAAGGAGTTCCTCGCCTTCGCCTTCCAGAGCTGGATGCAGAACACGTTCTACTGCGCAAACGAGGACGGCGAGGACTGGTTCAGCGTCTGGGAGGGCTGCTGCAAGTTCCACTCGACGGTGGATGTGGAGTATAACGTCGCGCCCCTGTACTTCGAGTACTGGCCCGACCTGATGAAGCTTACGCTGCGGCAGTGGGTGAACTACATCCGCAACGGGATCCTCTCCCACGACATGGGCATGGGCCTGAAGGCCAACGGGATGCGCTACGGCCACGACATGGAGGTCGAGGAGAACACGAACTTCGTCCTCCTGCTCCATCACTACTGGCGGCAGACGGGCGACAGCGACTTGGTGAAAGAACTCTTCGAGCACGTGGAGACGCTGCTCGCTCACGTGATCTCCTGCGATACGGACGACGATGGCTTCCACGAGCGCGGCACCTACAACACGATCGACCAGGGCTCGGCGGCGATCCAGTACGCCAAGGATCAGACATATCTCGCGGTGCGGGCCTTGTGCGCCTTCGAGTGTGGAGCCGAGATGGCCAAGCTGATGGACAAGCGCGACCTGGCGTCCCAGTGGCGCCGGCAGGCGCGGCTCACGTCCCGGACTCTCGAGTCAGAGGGCTGGCTGGGGGACCACTACGCGGTCACTCTGAACCAGCCCCCGAAGCAGTACGAGGCCCCGGCCCAGGATCCCTGGGCGCGCACTCAGCCGCCATCACGAGGGATGGGCGGCGGCGCCGGCCCGGGCAACTGGGAGATGGAGGATGACGGGGGCTACCAGAACTGGAACACGTTCCCCTCCACTCAGACCTACAAGCCTGCCAGTGGCTGGGACAGCTACTCCATCTACGCGACCAACGGGATGCTGTACCCGATGCGCTCGGGTCTCGCATTGCCCGCTCTGGACCTTGACCGCATGCGCACCGACCTGAAGACGTCTACCCTCGCGACTCTGCAGCAGTACGGCAGCCCGCACTCGGACCACGAGAGCAATATGTGGGTGTCTCAGAATATCTGGCGCGACATGGCGGCGGCGTATCTGGGCATGGACTTCACGGACAATGTCGAGCGCTACATGAACCTGCAGAAGTACATCAACCGCGACAAGCGCGGCTGCTTCACCGATGTCTACGTGTACAGCAGCGACCACATCTCACTGGACTACTACCCGCGCGGGACAGCCGCCTTTGGCCTGATGCCCGCAGCCGCCGGTCTGCAAGTGGACAAGGTCACCGGGAAGGTCTCCGTGGCGCCCGTGCGCAC
>JALGSS010001105.1 GCA_029821745.1 Candidatus Zipacnadia bacterium | reverse complement strand
GGAGGTGGACCAGCCGCTCGAGTTGCCGCCGCTAGCTCTTGTTGTGCTGGACGGGAAGCGCTCTGCCGCCGGATTCGTCCTGCGCAACTGCTGGTTACACGACAACTTCCAGCGGACGTTGATTAACGGCTCTCCGGGCGGCCTGATCGAGAACACCACGCTGCAGAATGTCGGCCACGGTCTCTGCATCCAGTTCGAAACCTGGGGGCCCTGGATGGAAGGTCCGTTCGCACGCGACCTGATGGTCCGCAACAACCGCTTCCTCGATTCCCCGCCGGAGGGACCGGCGATCGACGTCTCCATGCATCCCCCGGGCGGCGGCAGCGACCGACGGCGTTTCAGAGCCAGACCGGTCACGAACATGACCATCGCCGGCAACTACTTCGCCCGGACCGCGCGCGTGCCCATTTCCATTGCCAACGTGGATGGGCTGAAGATCCACGGCAACGACATTGACTGGGTGGCGGCACCCTCCTCCGACCGGCACGACTGGCTCTACCTGCAAGATTGCGACAACGTCTCTGTCCTCGACAACCGGGTCCCTCGGAGTCACGGAGACCGCTGAGACGGGGGAGGTACGAACTGACAAGAGCATTCATTCCATTGCCACCGGCCGGTAGCCGCAGACGTCGCGCCACGGAAGTTCCGTCCGGCAAGCTCCGCAAGTGCCCTCGATCCGCCCGCGCAGCGTCAAGAGTGCCTCGGGATCAGTCAGCCGGATGTGGCGTGAAGCTCAGACAGCATCTCCACCGTTCGGTCCACCATCGCTTCGCCTGTGCCCGCCTCGCCGGGGCAGTGGGGGCTCACCCACATCTGGTAGCCGCCCAGGCGCAAGCCCCTGTGCCCGCCTCGCCGGGGCAGTGGGGGCTCACCCACATCTGGTAGCCGCCCAGGCGCAAGCCCTCTCGATCACCCACGTAGCCGAAGTCGTCGTTAGCCAGCCCGAGAACAAGAGTGTGGCGGAAGGGCGATCTGCGGCGGATCTCCAGTCCCAGCCGTGCGAACAGTTCGCAGGGCACGCCGACGATGGCGACCCGGCCCAGCAGAATCGCGTGCAGGAAGCTGTGGCGCTCCTGTCCCTGGAAGGGCGCTAGCTGCGCCCTCTGCCCGCGCATGACCTCGATGTTCCCTTCGGCGCTTGCCCCCAGGTAGCGGTGTGAGTAGTGCGCCACCTTTGCATCCTCGTCGGCCTCGTCAAACTCTCTGACTCGGTACGCGAAACGGCGGCGCAGGCACTTGATCGGTCCGAACAGGCCGGGCTCAGTATGCTCAAGGCCCCATTCCAGAGCGTCGAGGAGGCGGATCATGGCCTCGTCGGTGGGCACGCCGCTCCCCTCGTACGTGGCATTGTGAGAGGAGCCGATGGCACCCGGGAAGTAGAGCGTGTGGGCGCCATGGTGGGCCTCGAACTCGCCGGCCACCAGGCCGTAGATGCACGGCGAGCTGACATCGGCGCGCAAGGCGCCGATGTTATGAGACGCGCGGCTGTAGATGAAGCCCGCCCAACCGCCGTCGGGTCGGCGGAAGGCCAGGAGTGGAATGTCCGGGTCGAAGGGCCCCGTGGGGCGGACCACGTCCTCCCGCTGGTATCCATGCCAGCCGATGGAGCCGTCCTTGAGCAACAGGCGGCTGTTGCGCCCGACAGTGGCCTCCTGGGTCAGGCCCAGGAGCATCTCGGCGCGCAGGTCATCGCGGGCTGCCGGGTCGTCCAGTTTCGCCGCTGCCTCCTGCACGGACAGCACGATTCCGTTCTCTATCCGCCGCACGAACTCCTGGTTGGACACCAGGCCCAGCACATCCACCGTGGAGTGCCCCTGGTGAGTGTGGGTGGGACAGATGAGGATGTTGTCGCGCGGAATGCATCCGGTCTCGGCGAGGCGGTCAATGGCCTTGCGAGCCATGTCGGCGGTGACCACCAGGCAGTCGCAGGACACGAAGGCGACGCGCGTGTTACTCTCGAGGAGCAGCGCGGTGACCCGGAACTGCCCCTCGATGCCCCGGGGGAAGATGGGCTCGGTGCTGCTCAACTGCGCCATGTTGTCGTCGGCGATGCTGACGGCGGCAGTGGCGACTCTCGGCAGAGCATCGGCCATGGTCACGATCACTCCGTCCATGATTTGCAGGCAGGATGGCGGCATACACGGGCTCAGGCACCATCGATGCCGTGCTCAGTCACAGCGGTTCTCGAACGGCGGCCCGGCGGACGAAGCCGCCGTCCTCCGCCGGCTGAATGCTCACGTCATCGGCTCGTGCGACGGTCATGGTGGTCACCAGGACCTATGGCTCTGTGTTCCACCGCGCCGATGCACATTCCTCTGTCGGTGGGGGATGCGGTCCTATCGATAGGCGCAGTTGGCCTTCCGGAACAGATGACGAGCTTCCCGCCGCCTTACCGAAAGCCGCGGAACGGATTCAGCAGACCCCGGGCCGCCTCACGCGGGACGACTCCGCACGGCCTCTCTTAGCCCTCCCAGAGTCCCCTGCCCCCGGACGACCGCCCCCAGCAGGTCGGCTCCGCCAACATCGGCGTCTCGCACCACGAGGCCGTGGCTGCCCCCGGTCTCGCTCTGGGTGACCTCGATCCCCGCGTCGCTGGGCGCGATACCAGGGAGCTTGAAAGGAGCACCTGAGGGGGGCCGATGGTGAGGGTGGCGCCCGCCTGCATAGGTCCGCTCGTACTGCTCCCAGCCAAGCAGGGCCGGTCTGTAGTTCCGCAGCGTATGGCAGTACTGGGGCACGACAGCTATCTCAGTGTTCAGGTTCGGCGGACCAACGGGGTCCGTCACAAGAAGAAA
>JALGSS010001104.1 GCA_029821745.1 Candidatus Zipacnadia bacterium | reverse complement strand
GATGAAGACGTCGGCGTCCACGGCGAACAGGCCGCTCTTGGCCCAGCAGAGGGCGCGGGCGACGTGACCTCCGTCGGTCTCAACGCCAATGACGTTAGTCTGGAAGGCGAATTCGACGCCCGCGTCCACGATCATGTCATCATAGATGCGCTTGAGAATCTCAGCGCGGATTGCCGGTGCGAGAGAACCGGGGGGCGAGACGGTGCCGCCGCGCTCATAGAGGGCGTTGTAGATTTCGCTCCCGATGCCCGCGGCGAGGAAGTTCTCGCCGTCGCCGAACTGCATGAATAGCGGGACCATGCCTGCTGTGCCCATTCCGCCGAAGCACGTGTGGCCTTCCGCGAGAAAAACGCGACGCCCCTGACGTGCGGCTGCGAGGGCTGCGGCAACACCGGCGGGACCTCCTCCGGCGACGAGAATATCGACGTTGTGGCGGACGGGGATATCGCGCTCGAAACGGACGGTCGGGGTGTCAGTCATCGGAAGCACTCCTGTTTGATCTGTCGCTGCGCCACAAAGGCATTCGCGCGAGAATGCCGAACTACCTTCCGCAAGAATAGCCGCGGGCCCCACGGGTCACAAAAGCAACGCGCAACTGCACGGAAGGGGTGCCTCATGGCCGAGAAATATCGAGCGTCAATCATCTCCCACACCCACTGGGATCGCGAGTGGTACTTGCCCTTCCAGACGTACCGGATGAGGCTCGTGGGACTGATGGACGAACTGATCGAGACGATGGAGACCGACCTGCGGTACAAGCACTTCAACTTCGACGGGCAGGCGATCCTGTTCAAGGACTACCTCGAGATTCGCCCTGAGAACGAAGAGCGTCTGCGGGCGCTGTGCCAGGCCGGGCGGATCTCTGCCGGGCCCTTCTACGTGCAGCCGGATGAATCGCTCCCCGGCGGGGAGACCCACGTGCGCAACTTCCTGCTCGGGATGAAGGTGGCGGCACAGTGGGGTCCCGTGCTTGAGAGCGGCTACGTGATCGATGTCTTCGGGCACATCAGCCAGTGGCCGCAGATACTCCGCGGCCTGGGCATCGACAACGCAATCTAGTGATGTCCTGGGAATCCGCCTGTCGAACACCGTCTCCTACTCAGATTTCTGGTACAAAGTGCGCCGGGCGGACGAGGGCAAGCTGCTGGAGATGGACGGTGCGGTCCAGCGCCTCAAGGACCTCATCGACTGGCAACTGACCCGGCACAGTACGCCGGAAATCATGCTGATGGACGGCGTGGATCACGTCGAGATCCAGCCCGACTTGCCAGACCTCATTGAGCGCTACAACGCGAAGTACGGGGACGAAGGCGAAGTCGTGCACGAGTTCCTCCCCGCGTATCTCGAGCGGCTGCGGAATGCCGTGGACCGGGACGCGCTCGTCACGCTGGAGGGCGAGCTCCGGTCGCCGAACAAGCAGTCACCGCTGGGGCAGGTGTTTTTCGGGTTCCACTGCTCGCACCCGGAGCTGAAGGCGGCCAATGACCGCTGCGAGGCCCTCCTGCAGCACTGGGCGGAGCCGCTGTCCGCCGCGAGCTTCCTCCTCACCGGCGAGCATGACCCCGCGTACTTGTGGTACGCCTGGGAGCAATTGCTCCAGAACCAGCCCCATGATTCGATCTGCGGATGCTCCGTGGATCAGGTCCACAAGGACATGATGTTCCGGTACGACCAGTGCCGGATCGTCGCCGAGGACATCACGAAGAAGCGGACGGCGGAGATTGCCGCCCGACAGGTCGCTCCGTGTGATACGGAGGGCGCCCAGGCGGTGCACATCTTCAACGGGGCTGGGTCGCCAGTATCCGGGGTGACCCTCGTGACGCTGCCCTTGCCGCATCCGCGCCCTGGGAACTTCAAGCTCATCGCGCCGAGTGGGGAAGAGGTCCCGTGGCAGCTCGTCGAGGAGCGCAAGGCCGTCCCGCAGGTTGAGGTCCTATGGGGCCGGATTCCACGGTTCAACCCGAAGGACATGGTGACGATAGCGGCCCCCCTGGAGATCCCCGCGTACGGCGTCAGCGCGTATCTCGTGGTGCCCAGCGACAGGCCGACGTGGCATCAGCGGACCTTGCTGGATGGCACGGCCCTGTGCAATGGCGTCATCCGCGTCGAAGTGGCGGGCGACGGCACCCTCACGCTGACGGACCTGCGGGACGGCTCGGAGCGCTGCTTGACGGGCCTCAATCAGTTCGAGGACCGGGGCGACGTGGGCGATGGCTGGACCTACCGCGCTCCCGAGCTGGATGAGCGTGTGCTGTCCGGGGCGGCGCAGGTGAGTGTGGTGTGTGACGGTCCGTTGTACGCTGCGCTCAAGGTCGAGCAGACGATGAGCATCCCTCGAGCAGCCTCCGCGAACCGTCAGGGCCGAAGCGAGGATCGCGTGGAGATGACCATCACCTCCATCGTGGGAGTGCTGAAGGACGATCCCGCGCTGTACGTTGAGACCCTCGTGGACAACCCGGCGCGGGACCACAAGCTGCGGGTTCTGTTCCCCTCCGGTGCAAACGCGCAGACGTGGCACTCCGACTCGGCCTTTGACCTAACGGAGCGTCCGGTGGCGGTTCAGAGCACTCCCGACTGGGACGAGCCCGCGCAGGAGATCTGGTGGCAGCAGAGCGTATGCACGGTGGCTGATGAGACGAGAGGGTTGGCGGTAATCGCGCCGGAGTGCAAGGAATC
>JALGSS010001103.1 GCA_029821745.1 Candidatus Zipacnadia bacterium | reverse complement strand
CCGCCCGAGCGCGTGCGCGAGGAAACCAAGGCATGCCTGGACGCGGCGATGGGAGACGGCGGCTTCGTCATCATGGCCTCGTGCTCGCTCCACCGTGGCGCTCCCCTGGGGCATCTCGATGCGATGGCGCAGGCCGCGGGGGACTACGGCGTCTACACTTGAGGGCCGGCGGCGAGGGCAACAGAACCCGCGCTACGCGCCACGGCCAGGATTCTGGCTCTTTCGTTCCCCCCGCACCTTCGCGTTCCAGCTATCCCATAGCTCAGAATCGGCAGGCTTTCCACGCACTGTAAAGCGCCATCAGCGCAGGCCAGATCGAGACCATCGGGGTCTCGCGACCTGCAGAGAAGGTGCCTGTGTTCCCCGCGCCGAAGCTGCAGGCTGAATGAGGGGCTGTTGGGCCCATGAGGGGGGCTGTTGGGCCCATGAGGGGACCGCACTGATGCTGAACTGCACAGGTCGGCGCCCGCGTTCGACAAAACGAGGAGAGCCATCAATGAGACGACGAACGACCGATCAGTGGTCCCGTTGCCTGTGGACTTCAGCGCTGGGCGTTGCCGTAGGGCTTGCGGCGGCCCAAGCCGTGGCCGGCGCCGAAGCCGCTACGGATACCGGGACGCCGGCAAGCCAAGGGCCACGCACTACCGTCGACTTCCTCGACACGCGGATCATTGAGCACACGTACTTCCTCGACCGGCTCGTGACCCCCGTGACCAAGCATGAGAGTAACCCTATCATCGCTGACTGCCACTCGGCCCAGACAGTCCTCCGCGGCGACGACGGGCGGCTGAGAATGTGGTACGTAACGCGCCGGAAGATCCCCGGCTACACGGGCTCCGCGCGTGAATACACGCTGAGGTACGCGGAATCCACTGACGGCGTCGCGTGGGAGATGCCGGCTCTCGGCCTCAAGGAGTTCGATGGCTCAACTGACAACAACGTTCTGTTGATGGCCCATGACACAGACATCGAGGGCCGGAAGATCACCGACGTGAAGGGGGCCGAGAACTTCTGCGTCATCGACAACCAGCGGACCCCGGCTCCGCACACACGCGGGCGCTACACCGCGCTCCTCGGCGAAGACTCCTTCCTCTACTCGGACGATGGACTGCGCTGGACAGCGTACGCGGAGAATCCGGTGGTCGACTTCAGAGGCTCGGATACATACAACAACTTCCTGTTCGACACCGGCCTGGGTCGGTACGTGCTCTACCATCGCCCGCATCCCAAGATTCACGCGGGGCATCCGAGAGCCAACCGGCTCGTGGCCCGGATTGAGAGCGATGACCTGGTCAGTTGGGACTGGAGCACGGCGCGATGCGTCCTGGACACCGACGGGCGCGATGCGCCGGGCTTCAGCCACGTGAAGAAAGCGCGAGGCCGCGACCTGCAGTTCTACGGCATGATGGTCACCCAGTATCAAGGGTTCTACATCGGCTTTGCCAACCTCCTGAACGAGGTG
The DNA here is from genome assembly GCA_029821745.1 of Candidatus Zipacnadia bacterium. Classification (GTDB taxonomy): domain Bacteria; phylum Armatimonadota; class Zipacnadia; order Zipacnadales; family JABUFB01; genus JALGSS01. The sequence goes on along the minus strand of JALGSS010001103.1, from coordinate 774 downwards.
ACGGGGCGGCTGGACGTGCGCCTCGTACATAGCTTCGACGGCATCGAGTGGCGGCGCGAGCACAACGACCGCCCGTTCATCGAGATGACAGCGGAGGCCTGGGACAGCGGGAGCATCGGATGGGTGTCCAAGGGAAGCCCTCTGGCCATGGGCGACGATCTGTACTTCTACTATGGCGCCACGAATATGAGCCACAACTACAAGATCATGAACGACGAGGGGACGCTGAAGATGCGCCTGGGGCTGGGGGTTGTGAAGAAGGGGCGCATGGTGGGATACCACGCGGGTGAGGCCGAGGGACAGTTGCTCACGCGGCCCTTCACGTTGACCGGGCGGCAGTTGATGCTCAATGTGGACGCCGCCAATGGCGAGGCAAAGGCGGCCCTGGCCGACGAGAAGGGCGACCCCGTGGCTGGGTGCTCAATAGGTGATGCGACACCCATCCACGAGGATGGCCTCGCCGTGCCTCTGCGCTGGACGGGCCGAGAGGATCTGGCCGACCTCGTTGGCAAGCGCGTTCGGCTGCGGATCTCGGCACGGGATGCGGCGTTGTACGGCCTGACCATGGGCGATGGATGAGCGGGTCCCCGATAGCCTGCTCCGCCGCGCGCTGTCTGTCGTCGCCGGCCCGTGCAGCCACCACGAGGCCGAGCGACAAACCTACCCCATATCTGCCGGCATCCGCGCGTGCCAGTCCTCAAGACCGGCTTCCACGAAGTACACGCGCGTGACGGCCTCGCCTGACTCCCCGGGCTTGAGTGGCCCGAATCCCGC
>JALGSS010000156.1 GCA_029821745.1 Candidatus Zipacnadia bacterium | reverse complement strand
TGTGGCGGCCGAGCTCATGCTGCCACCACGCCATGGCGACGCGGCGGGCCATCACCGCCTCGCGGTAGAAGCCATTCGGGACGCTGTCCCCCGTGAAACGCCCGTCGCCGGTGATCCTCTGGCGAGCCGCGAGATGGTTGGCGAGCCGCTGTTCGGCCCACTGGAGGGCCCAGTCGAGTCCCGAGGGATACGCGAGCTCCCCGCTATCGAGGAGAACTTGCGAGAGGCGCCGCCACACCGGCAGGACATTGTGCTCCGCGAAGGGCGCAAGATCGGCTGCGACGGCCGGGTCGAGGGCTGTCGCCATCAGCAGGGAATCCCCCATCGACATGCCCGAGACCATCTGGTAGGAGGGATGGAAGAAGCCGTGGTTCTCGCAGGTGAAGGATGGATGGAGCGTGGTGGTGGTAACCCACTCGCGCAAGGTATCCTCTGATGTGTCCTCGACCGAGTAGGTGTTCGCGAGGTAGGCCTTCGTAGCGCGGGACCAGGTGGGAGCCCGTGGGTCCTCGGGCATCCAGGCGACGGCGAGGGCGAGCACGTTTGAGTTCCACGCGTTCTCCTCGGCCTTGGAGTCGCCCCTCCAGCCGGATGCCGGCGGGATCTTCGCCAGGCGGTCGGCCTCGTAGGCCACGACCTGTTTGCAGGATCGGATGAGGTCCGGGCTGAGTTCGTCTGCAGCGAGTGCAGCCGCGAACCCGAGGGACCCGGCCCAGAGGGAGCTCTGCCAACTGCCACCCCACTGTTTCCCGTCGCGGCATCGGTGGTCCGCTACGTGGTGGGTGAGGGCGGCGTAGCGCAGGCCCTTCCGGAGGGCGCCGAGGAGTTCGTCCCGGTCCCCTCTTCCGGCGCGCAGGAGCGTGGCGTAGGAGAGAAGCACCCCGCAGGTTCCGCGAATACCCCCGTTGCCGCCGCTGGCGCCATCGCCGAAGTACCCGCTCTCGGGAGGCTCTGCGCTGTCGTGCCAGATGGTCCGGGCGTACTCCTGGAACCGCTCGAGGCAGTCGAGGTATTGATCGGCGACGGCGGGCGTGTCCTGGGCACGGACGCCTGAGCAGCATAGCAACGGGAGAAAGAGGAACGGCGCGATTCGCTGAGGCATGGAGGCTGGGCTCACCTCTGAGGTCGAAAGTCGTGCTGGATTATGTCTTCGCTAGGAGTACCAGAGAACCCGGCTCGATGCAAGACCGGATGGATGCTCTGGGGCTTAGTTTGGGCTGTCACTGGGGACGCAGATGCCCCTCCAACGCCGGCGCAAAAACGTCCGGGCCGCGCCGAAGCGCGGCCCGGACACGTCGGACTGCCATGTCTGTTACTTCTGCGGCTCAGCGGGAGGTGCGGTTCGAGCGGCTCCCCGTCCGCCGCCTCTGCCTTGTCTGTGCCGGTTCGCCAGGTCCGGTCGCTCCGGACGAGGCAGTTGGGTCTGAGCGACGAGCTCCAGCGTCTTTGCTTCGTACTTGTAGAGGTTCGGGCCGGCGAGGACGTACACGTACTTGCCGGATGCTGTGATCGTGGGAGTGACTGCGGGCGGACCTGCTTGCCGGTGGCGCGCCTGCGGACCTGCCTGGCCTCGCCGTGCCTGCGGACCTGCCTGCCCTCGGCCCGCTCCCGGGCCGCCCCTACCCGCTCTCATTCCGGGGCCGCCCATTCCGGGCCTCATCCCCGCGCCGCCCATACCTGGGCCGGGCCCATGTCCGCCTGCCCAGGGGCCGATCCCCTGACCGGGTCCCGCCTGCGGGGCGACGGCCCCCGGCGGCTGCGCCATCGCGACTGTGGTGAGGGCGCAGAGAGCGATGACCAACGCTGTGCCTACCGTGATGCTTCGAGTGTTCCTGGACATTTGTGTCAGCCTCCTGGTGTCTCTTTGTCGGCTCTCGCCGCTTCGCCGGAGCGGGCGGCTTGCCGTTGTGCTTGACTGGAAGATACCCAGCAGTGATTACAGAACCGAGTGGCCTCTCATGACAGAACTGTAATGCTCGGATCGCTTGTCTGAGGCACTGCCTTCTGTTACCATCGCCCCATGCGAGTGCTTGTTGTGGAAGATCAGGAGAAGATCGCCGGCCTCGTGAGGAAGGGCCTCGAGGAGCAGGGATTCACCGTGGAAGTGGTGTTCGACGGTGACGAGGGGTACTTCCGCGCGCAGACTGAGAGCTACGATGTGATCGTGCTGGACATCATGCTCCCGGGGCGCGACGGGCTGAGCATCTTGCGGAACTTGCGCGAGCAGAAGAACAGTGTGCCGGTGATTCTCCTGACCGCGCGGTCGGAACTCAATGAGAGGCTCGAAGGCCTGAACGTTGGGGCCGACGACTACATCACGAAGCCCTTCTATGTTGAGGAGCTCATCGCCCGGATCCACGCCGTCTCCCGACGGGCATCGGGCGAGACGCTGAGCATCCTGCAAGCGGGCGATCTCGTGGTCAATCTCATCACCCGGGAAGTGCGACGCGGCGACAGCGAGATTGAGCTGACCACACGGGAATTCAGCCTGCTGGAGTACCTGATGCGCTCGCCGGGGCGCGTGTTTCCGCGGACCCAGATATTGGAGCATGTGTGGGGCTACGATTTCGACCCGTCCAGCAATCTGGTTGATGTCAACATCCAGCGGCTGCGCAAGAAGATCACGCCTCCGGACGCGGAAGCCCTCATCGAGACCGTGCGCGGTGTGGGATATCGTTTCAAGCAGGTGGCGGAGCGGCGAGAGACATGAGGATTCGCTCCTTCCGGACGCGCATCACGTTGCTCTCCGTGTGTGTCTCCGGGTTGGTGCTGGTCGTGTTCGGGCTATCCGCCTGGGCCCTGGTGTACCGCGTGAGTCTCGGGCGCATCGACGACGAGCTTCGCTCGCGGATTCGCCCGCATCTGAGAGGCGGGCGCGGGCTGTTCGCGCCTCCCGGGCCGGCGAGTCCCCCGGAGGGCGAGGGGCCTGCCGACCGCACCAAGGCACCGACTTACATCCTCCTGGCGAAGGGCCCCGATGGGAACGTCGTGCACAGATCCCGTGAGTGGCCGCAGGGGATCGCTCCCGAGCGGTTCCCATCGCCCCCGGGCGGCCCGCCGTCGCGTGTGTCTCGCCCCTCGGCTGTGCCCCCTGTACCGTCCCGCGATCCACGCCGCCAGCGCGCGGCGCGGAATCCCGAGCGCCAACCGCGTGCCGGGGGCATCATCAGGCCGCCCGTTTTCAGCACGGCGCGCGCGGAGGGACAACGGTGGCGACTGTGCGTGTCGGGCGATCTCGACGTAACTCTGGTTCTGGGCGTCAGTCTGGACGAGTTCGGCACCGAGATGGGGCAGGTGGCGAACTCCTTTCTCCTCGCCCTTCCTGCCGCACTGCTCTTGATTGCAGCCGGTAGCTGGTTGCTGTCACAGCGCGCCCTGAGACCCCTCGACCGGCTGGCTCAGGTCGCGGAGCAGGTCACCGCGAGCCGGCTGGATCAGCGAATTCCCAGCGGGAACGCGGAGACGGAGTTCCTGCGCCTCATCACCGTCTTCAACGAGATGCTGGACCGCCTGGAACGCAGCTTCAAGCAGGCCGTGCGCTTCAGCGCCGACGCCGCCCACGAACTCAGAACGCCATTGACGATCCTGCAGGGCGAGATCGAGCAGGCCCTCCAACATGCCCCCGACGGCTCGGAGCAGCAACAGGTCTGCAGCAACCTCTTGGAGGAAGTCCAGCGCCTCAAGGCTATCGTGCAGAAGCTGCTTCTGCTATCGCGCGCGGATTCGGGACGCCTGCAACCGGCGCTGGCCCGCGTTGACCTCAGCAGCGCCGTGGAGGATGCTCTGGAAGACACCCGGGCACTCGCGCCTCATCTCACGGTCGAGGGACACGTGACGCCGGGGCTGCAGATGATGGCGGATCGCGCGCTGTTGCAGCAGGTTCTGCAGAATCTCGTGAGCAATGCGATCAAGTATAATCGTGAAGGCGGGGCCATCGAGATCAGGCTGCGGAGGACAGGCGCGGTGGCGGAGCTGACCGTCGCCAACACCGGTGCCGGGATCCCCCTTGAGGATCGTGACAAGGTGTTCGAGCGATTCTACCGCGCTGATCGGGCTCGGAGCCGTGGGGTGGATGGCGTGGGTCTGGGGCTGAGTCTTGCCCAGGAGATCGTGCGCGCGCACCAGGGGACGCTGGTCCTGGCGGGAAGTCAGGAAGGTTGGACGCGCTTCCGGGTGACGCTGCCACTGGTCGGCGGCGGGGCCGCGCAGACACCCGATGCCTGAACGCTGCGACAGACTGGTCCGGGCGCCCGTTCTCGCCGACCGCCCCGGCGGGGGGGCGTGAATCGCGCCGGCTTGCGAAGGAGTGGTTCCCGGTGAGCGAGTCATGGCTGTGGCTACGCGAAGTTGGACGGATCGCGTTCACGCTGTTCGCGTGGGTGTTGTTCGGCTGTCTTCGTGCGCCAGCCACGGCGGATGGCCTGACTCCGCGGCTGATCGTCTCGGGCACCGAGACGCTGGTGGCATCGGCGGTAGCTACTGAGTCCCCCTTCAACGCCGACCGCACGGGCACTCTAGACGCCACGGGGGGGATCCAGAGGGCTCTGGACGCGGTCGGATCGGCGGGCGGGGGGGCTGTATTCCTGCCCGGCGGGCGTTACCGCATTGAGGGGGGCCTGAAGCTTCCCTACTCGACCACTCTCGCGGGCGAAGCAGAACCGCTGAGGCGGGGGCGTCTGTCTGAGTCCACGGTGTTGCTGGCGATGGGCGCCGGTGGCTCGGAAGACGGGCCGCCGCTTATCGACGGGGGAATCGCCGAATCGGGGCTGCTTGATCTCGCCATCTACTACCCGCAGCAGACCCCGGAGGACATCCGCCCGTACCCCTTTACCGTCTCCGGGAAGATGATGCAGATCCGGAACGTCGTGCTCTGCAACTCGTACAACGGCGTCGAGCTGCACGCCTCCAACGCCTCGGTGGTGGAAAACGTGAGGGGAACGGTGCTGCGTCGGGGGCTGGCATTGCCACACAGCACGGAGTTTTCGTGGGCGCACGACGTGCAGTTCTCTGCCGATTTCTGGCGGGCGGCAGCGGAAAAGCTCGGACTCGGCCCGGAGGGCGACTGGGATGCAGTAGCTCGGTTCTGCAGGGAGAATCTGGTCGGCTTTGAGTTGGGGCGGCTTGACGCCTTCGCCATGCAAAGCTGCGGCGTATCGGAGGCGGCCGTGGGGTTCCGGGTGCAGAAGCGTCCGGAGGAGAACGAGCATCCGGTGTTCGGGTTCGGCGGGATCGTCGCTGGGCTGCGAGGCGAGCGGGAGGAGCACGGTTGGGATCCGTGGTACTACGGCATGCATTACGCGGACCTGGACCGCGTGCCTGAAGCCGGGGGCAAGAAGTATTCATTCGCCCGGTTGCCGATGCCCGCGCGCACGGGCCCGGATGCCTTCCTCAATGTCACGCTGCCCCCGTACTCGGCCGCGGGTGACGGGCAAGCGGACGACACTGAAGCACTGGAGAATGCGGTGGCGGCGGCAGGTGAAAAGGGCGGCGGCGTGGTGTACCTGCCTCCAGGCGAGTACAAGGTGACGCGGCCTCTCGTCGTGCCGACGGGGGTTGAGCTGCGAGGTCCTTTGGGCGTCGGGAAGGCCAGAGAGTACCGCGAGACCTGCTCCCTGGCGGTCTATTGCGGAGCCGATGCGTCCGATCCTGAGACGGCCCAGGCGTTGGTCACGCTCACGAGCCATTCGGGTATCCGGGGCCTGAGCATCGTCTACCCGGAGCAGCCGTATGATGTGAGCCGTCTGACGCTGTACCCGTACTCGATTCGTGGGCGCGGCGAGGGCGTCTGGATTGCCGATGTGGTGCTCATCAACTCGATCTACGGGATCGACCTGGCAAGGTACCGGTGCGATGAGCATGTGGTTCGTGGGGTGTGGGGCACGGCATTGCACAGAGGCATCAGCATTGGTGGCGGCTCGCAGGATGGGAAGCTCGAACGTGTCACCTTCTCCTATGGACCGTGGGCGGAGGCGGGGCGCTTCGCGAAAGCGCGCACGAAAGCCGCCAAGGAAGCGCTGGCCAAGTACTGCGGGGCCAACGCTGTCTACTACAGTTTCGGCGATTGCGTGGGTGAGACCGCGTGGGGGCTGGCAGGCTTCCTCCCGTGGGTCCAGTGTGAGTTCACTGACGTGGGGGCCGGCTGCCGAGACGCCGAGTTGTGGCTGACGATGCATGATGTCGGGCGCGGAACTAACCTCCAGTTCGACGGGGGCGAGAGCATCCACCTGATCGGCTACTTCGGCACGGGGGAATATGAGAAAGCGCGCAACTGGTTTGAGGTGGGGGAGAGCTTCCGCGGGCCCGTGCATGTCTACGCGCCAACGCTCCAGCCGAGGGCGTGGAACCACCCGCTGCGATGCACGCCCGAGACGGTGCGGATACACAGGGAGATCTCGCTGACCAGCGGGCGCCCGGCGACCGCGACCGAGAGTTGCCCCGGAAGCGAACCGGCGTCTGCAGTGGACCGTTCGCCCTGGACGGCGTGGGAGGCCCCGGTGGGGAGCGCCCTGGAGGTGGACCTGGGCGAGATGTGCCGGATCGACCGGTTCGGGATCGTGTCGGGCCTGACCGTGGGGCGGGACTTCCGAGTGGCCGAGGCAGAACTCCTCGGGAGCGTCGACGGCAAGCAGTTCCGTCGGGCCGCCAGACTCAAGACGTGGGGCGGGGCCTGGGCGGACGCGCCGGTGGAGCCGGTTGAGGCCCGATACGTTCGGCTGAATGTCGTTCAGGGCGGCGCTAATGGGCTGGTCCAGATCGCCGAGTTCGACGTTTTCGGCTACCCGAGCGGCCCGGCGCAGCCGTAGGAAGTCCGTGGGGAGACCGGCCGTGCGAGGGGGGCCCGGCATGGGAATCAGGAACGTGTCTGCGGCGGGAACCATCCGACATGTCGCAAGCGTTACACCTATCCGTATCGATGAATCCGTCGGAGACCGTGATGCTTCAGACTCGCTCCACAATTGGTCGCCTGGTGGTATGCTTGTGGGTCCCGTTGGTCGTCACCGGCCACCTGGTCCATCCGCTCGCGCACCAGTCGGCAGGTCACTCCCAGCGCTGTGCGTTCCTCGCGTGCGCGTCCGACTCGTGCGACGAGGATCACCACGCCGGCGCCCCGGGAAACGCGTCTGGCGGACGGATCTCTGAAGCCGGCGACCCGGATCAGGCCTCCTGCGATTCCGGCTGTCTGCTGTGCAAGCTCATTCGTGTGCCGACGCCGCGGCTATCCGCCACACCCGCCGCAGACCCCTCTGAACGCTCCCTCGGGCCGGCGGCCCCCGGCTCCTCCATCTGCCGACTGCAGGCCGTCCGCGATCTACCCTCTTCCCGTGCTCCACCTCTGGCGTAAACCTCTGCTACGCATCGAGTGTGACCAGGCCCAATGATCTCGACGCATCGCCGAAGCCCCCGGCGCGCAGCGCGTGGCCGGACTATACGTGTGAGAGGATGATCCGTGTGTCTGAAGACCGACCGGATCGCGAGCAGCCGCCGTCAGACAGCGAAGTGCGATCGCAGTTCCCACCGCACATCCAAAGCGCGCGGCAATTCGCTCCAACCCTGACAGCGGCGGCCATTGCGCTGGCCGTGTTGGCGGCTATCAACGCCTCGCTGGTTCCCTTGACGTTTTCCACTTCGCTTTGTGCCATCATCGCTATCCAGCTTCTTGGGGCTGTGCTGATAGGCGGCGCCGCAATTGTGATGCTACTGCGGGGGTGGATCGTCGACGAGGCGCTTGATGTCGCTGCGCGCGCAAGGGAGAGTGCGGACCGACGGGCGTCGGGCAAGTCGATGTTCACCGGGTCTGATGGACCCGAGGAAACACACGCTGCCGGAGACGTGCTGCTCGCCTATGACCGGACTTACCAGGCCATTGGTCTGGCCGTGTTTTCCCTGGGAATCGTCACGATCGCGATTCTCGCCATCGTGAAGACGGGCGCTGCCGGCTCCTCGCCGGTGTTCTACGGCCTTGGGGCATTGAACCTGTTGGTGGCGTTTGCCTGCATGGTCGGTTCCCGCTGGCTGCAGACCCAACCTTCGGAGAGCCTGCCCGAGGGGCGGGCCGCGGGGAGCATCCTGAGAGCGATTGTGTGGTTCGCCACGCTGGGAGCGATCTCGCTGCTGTTGCACGGTCTTGGGCTGCTCGTGATCGACCTGTGGGTGGGGCGTGTACTTCTGGGGCTGGTCATCGCGCTGTCCTCGGAACAGGTCGCCCGTGCGGTGCTGAGCTTCGTTGGCCGCTCGCGGTCGGTCGAAGAGGTGCGCGCTCCGATCGGTCTGGTGGTAGCGGAAAGTCTGTTCGCGGGTGCGAACCCCGTCACAAGCAGTCTCGAGGTACTGGAGCAGCGGTTCGGCCTCAGCGTGCGTTCCTCGTACGTGCTGGGCTACATGCGCCGCACGATCCCCCTGGTTTTTATAGGGATGCTTGCGGCGTTCTGGGCCACGACCGCCTTCGTGTGTGTGAAGCCTGAGGAGGTCGGCGTGCTCACGCGGTTCGGGGCGCTGCCGACGCAGGGCTGGTTCGGTCCGGGGCTGCACATGAAGTTCCCTTGGCCCGTGGACCGGGTGGAGCGCATCCCGGCGGAACGGATCCAGACGATCACGCTGGGGCACGAATCCACTGAGGATCCCCCGTACTTGCTGTGGTCGAGGACTCACGCGGTCGACGAATACAAACTCGTCCTCGGAGAGGGCCGGGAACTGGTATCGCTTGATGCGCAGGTCTTCTTCCGGATTAAGAACCCCGTGCAATACGTTGTGAACTT
>JALGSS010000155.1 GCA_029821745.1 Candidatus Zipacnadia bacterium | reverse complement strand
ATAGTCCCAGCGGAAGGTATCACTGACGATGATAACCAAGTTCATGGCAGGGGGAGCTCCCTTCAGTTTTGTATCGATGGGGTCAGGTTCGACGGAGCCGGGGCCTGGTCCTTCTGAGGCTAGGCTGAGGTCACCCAACCACATCTGGCCTGGGCCAGGCCGCACGTCGACGCGACACCGACCGAGAAGGGCGTGAGCTGCACACATTCGCCAGATCCAAGTAGAGGGACCATAGCGTGAACGAGTCCGAGGCGTTCGTGTACAAGATCTGCAATCGCTCCTTCCTGTCTCTCTGGAGCTACCCCAATCCACAGCGGGAACCTGCGGGGAAGGAGCTCTGCGACATACTCGTGGTGTGTGAGCCGCACGTCATACTCGTGAGCGTCAAAGACATCCGAGTGAAGCCCAGTGGGGACGCAACTCTGGACGCGAGACGCTGGACGAAGCGCGCCATCCAGGCTTCCGGTAAGCAGTTGTACGGCGCGGAGAGACAGGTAGCCACAATGCCGAATGTCGTTAGGTCAGACGGGTCCGCGGGGATCGCCCTGCCACCAATGGACAAGAGACGCACACACAGGTTGGCGGTAGCGTTCGGGGGCGAGCGGGAATTCCCGCTTGAGTTTGGGGATTTCGGCAAGGGGTACATCCACGTGCTTGATGAGAGATCATTCTGGATCATACTGAGGGAGCTTGACACGATCTCCGACTATGTGGATTACCTCGAACAGAAGGAGGAGCTCTGCGCCAGAGCTGCACTCACGCTTCTGGGGGGCGAGGAGGACCTGCTCGCATTCTACCTCTCACAACGGCGGCAGTTCCCTGACGGTAACGCTTTCACTGTCGAGCCAGGCCTATGGGCGCAGTTCGAGCGGAGGCCGGAGTACAAGGCAAAGGTTGGTCTCGACGAGCCGAGTCGCTGGTGGGACAAGATAATCGAGTTCGTGGGCAAACAAGCGCTCTCAGGAAACCTCAGGTCAGGGTCTGTGCTGACGCGTGCAGAGCGCGCACTTCGGACGATGGCGCGGGAGAACCGCTTCTATCGGCGGTTGCTCGGGAAGGCCTTCGAGGAGTTCATGATGCGCTCGCGCGAGGCCCCCCTCGCGCGTCTGGTGACTTCCCCGTCTGGCGTCGTGTATGTCTTCCTCGCCTTCCCCCGTGATGCCCGGCGTGAAGCTCGTACTCAGGATCTCGCCCTCCGCTGCTTCGTCGCCCGAAGTCTCTTCCCCAAGTGCGACACAGTCGTAGGGATCGCGACGGAGCAGTACAACCCCTCGGGGTTCTCCTTTGATCTCCACTGGTCCTGCATCCGTGAGTGGCCTCCCGAGTATGAGGCCAAGGCGCGGGAGATACAGCAGAACCTAGGGTTCTTCACGGATCCCAAGGTATGGGAAGTGAACCCGGACCGCTTGTGTGTAACGCGGTACTTCAAGACAATAAACGCACGACTAGCGAGCGTTGATCCGCCACTTCCACAGATTCGCGACGAAGTCGTCCCACCGAGCATCCATGTTGCAGGAGGCCCACTTGGCGTGGCCGTCGCAGTAAGCAACGTTCAGCCCGTTATTGTGGCGAGCGCCGAAAGCGACGTCGTCGCCGAAGCCGTTGGGATCGCCCGTCCAGGCGGGGACCGCGACGAGGCCGCTTGCGCCGATGGAGTTGCTCTCTACCATCATTACCTTCTCGGCGGGGCGCTCCATATCAGCCAGCAGGCAGCCGGCGACGCCACTGGTGGAGGTGGAGCCAGCCTGGCCGATCATCGGGGTCAGGTTGGGGCCGTATGACGTCTTGTAGAAGGGCTGGATGGCGCCGCCACCACCCGAGTAATAGGGGGACGAGTCCGACGGGCACCTGTAGATCTGCCAGTTCTTCACGTAGGGTTCGAGGATCTCCAACCAGTAGCGCCGGTCTGCGTAGACGTGGCCGGGAGTACCGCAGTTGAAGGTCAGAGCGGGCATCATGGTCTCGTCATAGTCCTGGGCATACATCAGCATCCCAAGGGACATCTGCTTCACGTTCGACAGACAGCTCGTCTGGCGAGCCTTCTCTCTCGCTCTTGCGAACACCGGGAACAGGATTGCAGCGAGGATCGCGATGATCGCGATGACGACCAACAGCTCAATGAGCGTGAATCCGTAGCGTCTGGACGACATGTACAGCATCTCCTCTCTGTCTGGGTGGATTTGACGACAGGCGGTGCGTCACGCAGGTAATCCCTGCATAACGTTCACACTATTGTATCTCCATCTGCTGCGTAGAGGAATAGGCGACTATCAATATATTGCGACGGCGAAGAGAAGGCGTGGCTGATCAACGCATTGGGGAGCCCCGGCCAGTCGCAGACCGCCGGGAGGAATTCCCGCCGACGGCGGCCAAGCTGAGCGCTGAAGGGAGCCCCGCAAGCGGACGCGCCATATCTTGCCGTGCCGAGCCGCTCCCTTCCCCAGGCGTGAGTGACAGCGCACCGCAGGAGGCGACGAGCAACCATGGCATTCCGAGTCATCCTCACCGTGACGTTTCTGCTCGCAAACGGTCTTGCGTCGGCGCAGGGAAACCTGCTTCGCAACGGCGACTTCGAGACCGGTCTGGCCCCCTGGGGCTGCCATCAGGAGAAGGAAGCGAAGCGCTCCGTCGGGGTCGAGGCGGCTGAGGGCGCCCAGGGTAAGCAAGCCGTGAAGGTGACGATCACCAACGCCGATGGGCCGAACCATGTGCAGCTCACGTGCCCCTTCCCCAGCGAGACGCTGGTCGTCGACGAGGTGTACCGCGTCCGATTCCAGGCGAAATCCGAGCCGAATCGCAGCTTCAGCGTTCACCTCATCGGCGCGGAGAAGCCATGGGGCAATGTGGGTCTGCGCGAGACGGTGCATGCATCGGCCCAATGGCAGCAGTTCGAGGTCTTCTTCCGAGCCAGGAAGCCGAACCAGGAACGAGTCAAGCTGGACTTCTTCCTGGGCGATGTGGAGGGAAGCACGTGGATCGACGATGTGCGACTCGAGCGCTTCGAGCCCGGCGATATGCAGGAGCCCTCGGGTCCAAGCATCGAGACCAAAAACTGGACGGTGCGTTTCTCTGAGAAGGGCGGCATCGCCCGGCTCATCCACAAGCCTTCCGGCCAGCTGCTCGTGGGCGGAATCCGGACGCCTCCGGCGTATGAGTTGACCGTTGAAGGTGACGGGGAGCCGGAGACGATCAGCAGCGACGATGCGAAGCGCGTGACGTGGTCCGTCGGCGAACTCGTTACCACATGCACCATGGAGCATGAAGGCTTCACGGTCGTCACGTCTCTCGCTGCTGATGACTCGGGGAGTGCCGAACTGTCGCTTGAGGTCAGAAGCCGGGAGCCGATGACGATCACGGCGATCAAGTACCCCATCCTCTACTGCCCGGCGAAGTTGGGCCAGGCATCCAGCGATGACGCCATCCTCTATCCGCGCTGCGACGGAGGATTGATCGAGGACCCTCTGCGGGTCATGTCGGGGGCATCGCTCACGGACCTGTATCCGGGGCCGCTGTCCTGCCAACTGATGGCCTACTACGACGACAGCGCCGGGGTGTACCTGGCATGCCACGATTCCTCGGGCAAGGCGAAACGCTTCAATTGCCGCATGGGTGTGGACCTTGAGCTGAGCGTGACTCACCTGAGCCCGCGTGTTCCCAGCCGTTCCACCCGCGTGGCGGGCACGCTCAGCACTTTCACCGGCGATTGGTACGACGCGGCCGAGATATACCGCGAGTGGGCGCACACCGCGCCCTGGTGCGAGAAGACGATTGCCCAGCGCGAGGACACCCCCGAATGGCTCACGCGCGGGGGCATGGTGACCCCGTACGATCCGCGCGCCAGGACCGCCGAGGGACAGGTGCGGTTCTCGCCCGACGGACTGCGGAGCTTCCTGACGATGCTGAAGGACCAGTACGGGCTGCCGGCGGTCCCCAACAACCGGGGGTATGAGCGCTGGGGACAATGGACCGGGCAGGAGTACTTCCCGCCGTACCCGAGCGAGGAGCGATTCCGGGAGGATGCGGGGATCATCCGAGAACTGGGCGGCCAGGGGATGATCATGCTCTCGGGCTACCGCTGGACCATTGAGAAACCCCAGAAGGACGGTACCGTCTACGACAGCTCGGCACGTTTCGAGAAGGAGATAGTGCAGTCCGTCACCTACGCGCCCGACGGTGTGACGCCCAATATCTACACCTCGTCCCGCGAGGATGACTGGCACGGGACGAAGTACGCCCGCTTGTGCCCGGCGACGGACGTGTGCAAGGACCTGATCGTCGAGACGGCCCGGCATTGCGTCGAGGCGGGATACGCCATCGTGCATTTCGACCAGGAGGTCAGCGGCCCGGCCTCGACCAGCCTGTGCTTCAGCACGGACCACGGTCACCCGCCGGGTTACGGAGCCTGGATGTACGAGGCGATGGCCGACCTGTATGAGCGGATTCGGGAAACGTGCGAGCCCCTGGACGCGGACTTCGCGCTGTCCATGGAGGAGCCCAATGAGCTGTTTTTGCCGTGGCTGAATCTGTGCCAGTCGCGGCCGAACGGACTCACCAATGAGTTCCCCATCCGGCACCCCATGACCCGGGTGGTGCCCCTGTTCAGCTACCTGTACCACGACTACCTCGTCGGCTGGTGCGCCTTCTACCCGTGGCGCAGCGCCGGATACCCCACCTACAGCCTTGCGAAGGGGTTCTCGGCGGGCCTGATGCCGGGGCTGCACTGGGAGAGCACTCTGAAGTGGCCTGCGGACAAGCGCACCGATTTCGAGACGCTACTGCGGAGTTGCAGCGCCGCGTACGCCGGCGACGCCCGGGAATACCTGATCACGGGGCGAATGCACAAGCCGCTCGAACTTGGCGTGCCCACGCGCACCCTCGGCCTGGGCAAACGCGGCTCCATTGATGTGCCTGCCGTGTTCAACTGCGTGTGGGAGTTGCCTGACGGCCGCCGGGCCACGGTGCTGATCAACCCCGAGACGCAGGACCACGAGGTCAGCCTGGGGGACACCGGCCGGCGCGTCACGGTGCCTGCTCTGGGGGTCCTGACGGTCGAGCTGCCGTGAGGACCTGAGGGGTATCAGTCCTCCTCATCCTCCCATTCTTTCTCCTTCTGCATACGCTTGACATCAGCCGCAGACAGCCCCATGTGCCGATTGGCGGCCCGTGCGATGGCGCTGCCCCGGTGCCGCAGGAAGGCCTCGAAGTCTCCCTCCATCATCGCTGTTGCCGCGCGTTTCGTGATGAAATGCGTCCGCAACCACTTCTCCCATTGGCCCCCAGCAGCACGCGCGTATGCGTCCATGTATTCGACTGGCGGCTTCGCGCCAATCTGCAGATTGGTCTTCTCGGGAACCAGCATGATATTCGCAATGCTGTTAACATTGTCCGCATACTGGTTCCGAGCAAGCCACTTCTTAGGGAAGATGTGGTGGTAGTGTCGACTGTTCGAGCGGGAGAGATTGGAGTTATCGAGGATGATCTCAGTCCCGCTCTGCAGGTCCACCGGTCGTTGGTATCCCATGACGGCCAGTAGGGCCCTACAGTATGCGGAGCCAGTGCGCAGCCGCGTCCCGGCAACGTATTCGGGATACACAGGCTCAGCGACCGGTACCGTCTCGTCGGCCAAGGACACGATGCGCTTGACACGGGCCAGGTCCTCGGCAATCGTGCTACTGGGGTTCGAACCGTATCGTTCGGTGAATCCGCACCGCCAGAAGTACTCTTCAAGTCGTTCTCTCTGGGCCTTGCTTGGAGCAGACCGCCCGTTCTCATGGAAAAAGTAGGCAAGTACGGGCACGACGGCAGGGTAGCTCAGGAAGTGTGTGCCCGGCACAGCCAGGGCCTGCCGAAGGAAATCGATCGCTAAGCGCATGCAGGCTGTAACGTGTCCCCACCCAGGTCCCAGTTCGTCGCGCCCAATGTCCATGATGTGCCCTTGACGCACGCCCCCGTGCAGGCAAGCGGCCGCAGATTGGAGGACTGCTATAGGCTTCAGCGCACCATACCCCCTTCTGTCGAATTCCAGTCGCAGGTTCTCCCACTTCTCCCTGAGATTGAAGCTGGGTGTCCACGTCTTCGCCACCATGATGTCGAAGACCGTGAGCTCCATGCCTCCCGTATTCACACGCTCGAACATCTTGCACACGGCCTCCAGTGGCTGGTTACGCACTCGGACCACCGGGAACAGGTACTCACGGAAAGCATCCCTGACTTCCCCGAAGCGGACGCGCCGCTTCGGGGCCAGCTTTGGCGTGATTTCGTGTGCGTGGTCCGACAGTAGCGTTTCAAGGCTCACCTGCGATCTCGGGCTTGTCCGCTCTGACGTGAATACCTCATCGCGCAATGGGTCGGCATCCAGATCACAGAACACCTCGTAGCATTGCTTCCCAATCGTCGCGCCCTTCGCGGCGGCGTAAAGCGATGTGATGCGTTGCTGGCCATCTAGTACGTAGCAGACATCCTTCCCTTCTGCCACCTGCGGCAAGTCAATCTCGCCAATGTTCCGTAACGAGCCGAACACTTCGTCAGTGTCCCAGAGCAGGAATGCACCTATGGGGTAGCGTTTGGCGATGGAGTCCAGCAAGCGCAATGTTCGTTCCAGGTCCCAGTCGAACTTCCGCTGGAACTCGGGGATCTTAAGAACCCCCTTGTCAATGTCGTCAATCAGCTCCCTGAACCGCATGGTGTCTGGCTTAACAGAGCCTTCTGGCATTAGCTTACATCTCCCCCATGAGTGATCGGAAAGCGGCAGAAGTACTCTATCATTCCGCATCTCCCCGGAGGTTCCCTCCCCGAACAGGCGGAACGAGCCACACTAGCGCGGGCGCTGAGAGCACGGTCTGGGCGGGTGACGGCGCATTCCCCTTTGCCCTACCTGCCAACCTTCTCGATACTCACCGAGCCGTCCGCGTACACGACGACCACAGTCGAGACCCTGGTCTTCGTGCGACGGATGCGCTCGGCATCGAAGGGATCCTCTTCCATGTCGGTCGTGTAAGTGTGTGGGGTGCACGCGACAGCGGGATTTGCGATCTTGGGGGCCACATCCGGCCGCATGGGTGGGTCCGGAGGACGGGCGTCAGGCAATTCTGCGTCCTGGGCCTGAGCGCTGGGCATCCAGGCGTGCTGGCCCCAGAGCGCCCCCAGGCCGAACAGGGCGACGGCGGCGACGGCGATCAGCAGTGTGCGTTTGTTCACAGCATGACCTCCTGCAGCGAACGTGCAACGCGGGATCGCACCCGCGTGTGGTCGGCGGTGCTATCAGTATGGACACGTGCCGCGCCTGCAGGTTGCATCGATTTCTCGACACTGCAGGTGGGGCCCGTCACGCTGTCGAAGGGACAGGACCCATACCAGTACTGGGAGGACCCTCATGAATATCGGTATCGCAGGCTGGGCAATCAATCGACGCTTCCGCGACGAGGACGAGCCGCTGGCATTGCTGGACTTCCCCCGGCTCGCCCGCGAGGAGTTCGGGCTCTCGCACATCGAGATCAACAACGTGTTCATGCAAAGTAAGGACGCCGCCTACTGCGCCGAGGTTCTGGCAGCGTCAAAGGAAGCCGGCGTGACGATGTGGGGCATGGCCGTCGATGGAACGGGGAACCTGAGCGCCTTCGACGAGGATGAACGCAAGGAAGCCGTCGCGAACGCGATGGCGTACTTCGAGATCGCGGGGCACCTGGGCCTCAAGTA
This sequence comes from Candidatus Zipacnadia bacterium, assembly GCA_029821745.1. GTDB lineage: Bacteria > Armatimonadota > Zipacnadia > Zipacnadales > JABUFB01 > JALGSS01. The sequence goes on along the minus strand of JALGSS010000155.1, from coordinate 2,312 downwards.
CTTCCGCGTCAACACGGGAGGCACCCCCGAGAGCGGCGAGGAGGAACTGGCGCTCTGCATCGAGAGCTACAGGGAGCTCGCGGCCGAGGGCGAGAAGTGCAAGATCGCCATCTGCACCGAGAACCACGGGGGGCTGTCCACGCAGCCGGACAATATGGTGAAGCTGTGCGAGGGTGTGGGCTCCGAGTTCATGGGCACGCTGCCGGACTACGGGAACTTCGCGGAAGAATTCCGCTATGACGGGATCGCGAAGATCATGCCCTATGCCGTCGGGGTACACGCCAAGTGGACGAGAAAGGACGGGCCGCGCGTTGACGTCGCGCGCATGGTTCAGATCACGCGCGACGTCGGCTATGACGGACCGATCTTCATTGAGGACGGCGGCCCGGTCTGCGACCATCGAGGGGTGCTGGAGCTCAAGGGCGCTCTCATGGCGGCCATCCCGGAGTACGCGGACGAGGCGTAGAGCCGGGAGTCTAGCCCAAACGACCTCAACGGCCTCCTCCCCCCGAGGAGGCCGTTCTCGCGTGTGCAAGACGCTCGTATCAACTCAAGGCGGGCCGCCGCGCGACGACACCGATCCAGTCGGGCTCTTCCGACAGAGGAGTGCCTATCAGGTCGCCCCACAGGCTCTCGACCTCAAATCCCGCGCCCGCCAGCACGCTGCTGATCTCGTCAGGTGAGTAGTCGTGAGACCAGACTCGGTACACCGCCATCGGGCCATCGCCCTCGACGATGATGAACTGCTCGAGGGTGACGCCTCGCCCGGGGTAGTCGAAGGTCTTCTGCAGCACCAGGTGGGGCTTGGGCCGCCAGAAGCCCGATTCCGAGTGGGCTGACCACGCCTCCGCCGTGCTGTGGCGCGCCCGGAGCTGTCGCGTGGTGACGTCGAGCACGAAGGCGCCGCCCGGCCTCAGCGCCCGCCTGATCTTCGCCAGCAGGGCATCTCTGTCATCGTCCGGGAGCACGCAGAAATCCCCGAAGATGAGCAGGATCGCGTCAAACTGCTCGTGGTAGTCGATTTCCAAGTAGTTCTGCCTGACGTACTCGATCCGCAGCCCTTCCGCAGCGGCCTGTTCCCGCGCGTACGCCACGGAGCGTTCCGAGAAGTCCACTCCGGTGACGGCCATCCCCCGGATCGCCAGTTCGCGGCAGTAGAGGCCGGGCCCGCAACCGAGGTCAAGCACACTCGAGCCGGGCCCGAGAGCAAGATGCCCGCTAATCCAGTCGACAGTAGCCGCAATGGTCTCGGGCCTGCGACTTGCGAGGTCAACATGCGGGTCGATGTGCGTCTCAAGCATCGATGTCCCCATCCGCGGATCGGTCCAGATGGAGGAATCGCCGGGCTCGAAGATGGGCGGCGCTTCGCAGAGCTCCGCCAGGAGGCGAAGATCGATGTTCGCCATGTGTACACCGTCCCGATCACTGGGCGTTGTCTGGGGCAAGGCTCAAGCACTCAGTCAGCACACGGCGCGCTCGCGGGCGAGCCGCCGTGTTGCGGTCATTGCTGCGGGCACTGCTACCCGGCGTATCGCTCGTTGATCCGTCCCCAATGCAGATTGTCGAAGAAGGCGTCCAGGTACTTCCCCCGGTTGGGGCCCTGATCGTGGTAGTAGGCGTGCTCGAACACGTCCAGGGCGATGATCGGCTTCGCGGCCCACACGGCGCCGATCTCATGCTGGTCGACCAGGTAGTTGTGCATTCGGCCATCACTCGGGTCCCAGCAGCACAGCGCCCACCCGGTCGCCTGGCCGCCGATGGTCTTCATGTCCGTCATCCACTTATCCATGCTGCCGAAGCACCGTTTGATGAGCCACTCCACGGTCCCGTCACCGGGCTTGCCGTCCCCGCCGAGATTGTCGAAGTAGACCTCGTGCAGGATCATCCCACTGGCGCTGAAGCTCTCCGAGCGCTTCAGCCCGGCGTAGATCCGCGCGTCGAAGTTGTCAGTGCCGGGGCCATTGTCGATGAGTTGTTGCTCAATGGCGTTGCGCTTCTTGACATACCCAGCATAGTGCTTGTCGTGGTGCCATGTGACGACCTGCTTGGATATCCCCTGGAGTGCGTCGTAGGGATACTTGAGGGCCTGCACCTTGTGGGCACCGGGCTCCTGGGCCTCTGCGCGGGACTGTCCCACAACCATGTTCCCAGTTGCGAACACGCCCACCGCCCCGGCTCCGACAGCACTCACGAACTTCCGCCTGTCCAACGGATTCATGAGACCGCCTCCTTTGCGCTCACACTGCCGCCCCGAAACTCACTATCTTCCGTCTTAGCCACGTGTCGGCGCGTTTCCTGCAAGGAGCTTCAAG
>JALGSS010001102.1 GCA_029821745.1 Candidatus Zipacnadia bacterium | reverse complement strand
CCGGTGCTGATCGCGCGCGATGACCTGTACTACTGGGCGGCGGACACCATTTCGGGGGCATCGGCGGCCGACAGCAGACTGATCGCGGGGTTCCTTCAGCAGGCGGGCATCCCCGTGACGTATCCGCCCGAGTCCGCGTTTGGCAAGGTGCAGGTGCTCAAGGCGGGCGAGGGTCTGACGCTGGCCAACTTCAACGGCGAGAGCCGAGACGTGGCGGTCGGCGATGGAAAGTGGGTTCCATTGATCGGGCACGCGGAACTGTCTCGGCGTGATGGCCAGGTGTTCGCGAGGATCGGCCCGCGCCAGGGGGAGTTTCTCGCGGATGCTGAATGGTTAAGGGTCTTCAAGGAGAGATACTTCGGGGAGTAGGCCAGCACTGCAGCCACCCCGCGAGTTGAACGACGACACACGGCTACGACGACACACGGCCGCGACGACACACGGCTACGACGACACACGGCTACGACGACACACGGCCGCGACGACACACGGCCACGACGACACACGGCCGCGACATGCGCAACGGCGTCGCGGGTGGGCCCGCTCCCATTGTCGAGCCAATGCCCTGCGCCACCGGCGTGGTCAGCGCGGGCCCTGGTATTTCTCGGTGATCGAGTGCGTCACGGGCCAGGATGCCCGCAAGTCGTCCTCGTACAGGCCGATCTCTTCGAAGGGGATCGGGCGAAAGCCTGTACGTCCATAGAGCGGGGAGTCCTCCGCCAGGCGGAAGTCCCCCCCGGCGGCGTCCGCGAAGCCCGGGTCGTCTGCGGTGATGTAGTTGTCCATCAGGTCATGGGCGCCATTGCTTCGCGTCAGGAACTCCCCGCAGTTGAATACCAGGTTGCGCCAGATCATGTGCTTGTCCGGGTCTTCCTTGATGCGCGCCAGAGCCGGGTAGCGCATGGAGTAAGGCGGCTTGCGGATATCGACGACCTCCGTCAACTCCCGTTGCAGACGCTCGGAGGCGAGGAATGATTCCCAGTGCGCCTTGCCCCACGGCGAGAAGCTGATGGCGGACTTGCAGTCGGCGAAGATGTTGTTGTCGATGACGTCCTCCTTGCCACCGTGAAGCTGCACCGCCCCAAAATGGCCCCCTGCGCAGCGGAAGAAGACGTTCCCGTAAACGAGAACCCCGGAGATGGCGTCGTCGAGCCGTATACCTGCCTGACCGTTGCGGTCGAGGCCGCTGCCGATGTGGTGCCAGTAGTTGTAGCGGATGATGTTGCCGCGGTACGTGGGGTTCAGGAACATGTCGAGCCCGGCCTGATCGTCGCTCTCATAGACCACGCTGTGGATCTCGTTGAACTCGATGATGTGGTCGTTGCCCTCGATCCGGAAGGCGTGGTGCGGCGAGTCGTTGACTAGATTGTGGGCGATGCGGTTGCCCACGCCATCCATCCAGACGGCGGGCCTATACGTGCGGTCGATGCGAGAGAAATCGTGGACGTGGCAGTTCTCGATGAAATGCCCGCCGGGCGTCAGCGTTCTGCGGTCGCCGCCGGCGATCTTCGTGCCATTGCAGCCAAGGGTGTAGATGTCGCAGCCGAGGATGCCGTGATCGGTGCCGCCGTTGATGACCACACCGTGCTCCGCGAGCCGACGTAGCGTGCAACCGGTGATGAGGCAATGAGCGCCACCGTTGATCACAACGCCGCTCCCGCGGCTGGTCTCGAAGGTGAGGCCCTGGAGGGCTACATGAGAGACGCCGTCCATCTGGACCATAGGCGCCTCGAGCATAGACAGCTCGACGGTTGCGTTCGCTGGGTCGGAGGGCGGGTAAAAGTACAGGACTCCGGCGTCGCGGTCCAGGTACCACTCCCCGGGCACGTCGATCTCCTCCAGGAGATTGAAGAAGTAGTAGCGCTGGCGGCCACGAACCCCGTAGGCGCCGGCGTCCGTGGTCCTGATGAGCCGGGCTTCCGGGTCGAGGGATGCGACGCCGATGGCGCCGTCCGCCCAGTGATGGAACCAGTAGCCGAACATCCAGATATCCCTCGCCTGGGCCCAACGCTTAGGGCGGTCGCCCTC
>JALGSS010000154.1 GCA_029821745.1 Candidatus Zipacnadia bacterium | reverse complement strand
CCGAGATCGAACAGGGCGCCGCCACCGGCCAGGGGCTCGTCGGCGAACCAGGCGCTGCCGCCGCTGAACCACTTGTCGAGGGCCGCGCTGTGGGCAATGCGGGCACGCATCAGCGTGATCTTCCCGAGGAGACCTTTGTCGAGTACCTGCTTCATGAACAGGATCTCCGACCGCGTGCGGCTTGGGAGCGAGATCATGAACTTGACGCCACTGTCGTTGACCAGACGGACGATCTCATCCGCGTCGGCGGTCGTGACGGTGAGTGCCTTCTCCGTGAACACGTGCTTGCCGTGTCTGAGCGCAGCCTGGATCACCGCCGGGTGCTTCGAGGTCTCGGCGTTGATGACCACGGCGTCAACGTCCGGGCTGCCGACGACGGCCTCCAGGTCGTCGATCAGGGGCGCGCTGAACTTGTCGGCGGCGGCTTTCCCGCGCTCCGGGTCGTCATCCCAGATGCAGCAGATTTCGGCCTCTTCATGTTTGGCAACGTGTTCGGCGTATCCGTTCGCGTGGACGTGGGCGAAGCTGAGCAAGGCAGTGCGCAGCATGGCGGCTCCCTCCGGTGGGGTATCGGGATGTGGCCGGGGCCACAGGTGATGGTGTCTGACACCGGGGTATTCGCCGTCCCGCAGGCGGCAACCTGTCGGGGGAGCTCACGATCGGGTGAGCTCAGCGGTGCAGCACTCCCGCGCCTGAGCATCGTGCTTGTGCTTAGCGGGGCAACGCGCTACACTCGGCCCTGTGTTGGCGCTGTGCTATTGGATCAAGGGCTTTACCGGCCGGAGGAACGGTGTGACCATGAGCATCTCGACTGGTGACCGAGTGATACTGCGGGATCTTGCGAAGGAGATCGCTGAGATTGCCGCTCTCCCGGTACACGAAGAGAAGTTCAGGATGTGGACGAGACTCAACAAGCTCGAATCCACGCGCCCCATGGTCAATGTATTCCAGATCCCGTGGAACGAGATGAACGTCGATGATGAACTCACATTGCGGACGAGTGACACGGCGTGGCACGGTCTGGAGCTCGGGATGCGCCAGCAATTGTACCAGTGGCGGCACATGCGCGATGACCAGATTGTGGAAGAGACCGTCTGGGCCGGCTACGCGATCCATGATACGGGCTTCGGGATCGCCGAGGATTCGGACGTCACCACTGAGAGCGGCATCGCCAGCCGGCATTTTCACGAGCAGTTCCAGACGCTTGACGATATCGAGAAGATCAGGATGCCGCAGATCAGCCACGATGAGGAAGCCGGCGCGCGGAACCTCGAGGTGCTCTCGGAACTGTTCGACGGTATTCGCCCGGTTCGCCAGAGGGGAGTAACAGGATACTGGTTCGCGCCGTGGGACTTGCTCATCACATGGTATGGTGTCGAGCGCGCCATGCTGGACATGGCGCTGAATCCGGACCTCGTTAATGCGGCGATGGCGCGCCTTGTGGACGCGTACATCCACCGTCTGGATCAGTGGGAGGCGCTGAACCTGTTGTCGCTGCCCAGTGAGAACGCGGGATCCGGCTCGGGTGGGCTGTCGTGCACGGATGAACTCCCGCAGCCGGGCTATGATCCCGAACGGATTACCCCCAAAGACCTCTGGGGCTGTGCGACTCCGCAGATCTTCTCCGAGATCTCCCCAGAGATGCACTGGGAGTTCGCGTTGCGACATGAGATGCGGTGGCTGGAACGCTGGGGCCTGACATACTATGGGTGTTGCGAGCCTCTGCACCACAAGGTGGACTTGCTGCGAGGGATCCCGAACCTGCGGAAAATATCGATCAGCCCCATGGCCGAGAAGGCCGTGGCGGCTGAGAACATCGGGACGGACTTCGTGGTGTCCCTGAAGCCGAATCCGGCTATCCTGGCCATGCACACGTGGGACGTGTCCGTGGCCAGGCAAGAACTCACCCAAGAGCTTGAGCAGCTCCGTGGCTGCGTGGTGGAGATCATCCTGAAAGACATCAGTACGGTCCTCGGTGAGCCCCGGCGGCTCTGGGAATGGACCCAGATGGCCGTCGAAGTGGCCGGAGAATTCGCCTGAGCGGAGGTGCCGGAACTCACCTGGTGTTGCTGCCGCGACGTCGACGTCTTGGGGGCCTACTTCCCTGCAGCGAGTGCTCTCCGCGGGGTCAGGGCGCGTTGCCGCGCGAGCAGGTCGCTTATGGTGACGGTATCGAGCAGTTCGTCGATGTCGTCGTGCAGCCGCTCCCAAAGCTCATGGATCGCGCACGTCTTGGTGCCCCAGCATCCGGGGCAGTCGTCCGCATCCTCGCTGAACCCTTCCTCGAAGCAGTGGGACGGAACCGGGTCGCCATCAAGAGCGCGAAGTACTTGGCCAACCGTGATGTAGTCGGGAGGCCGTGCGAGCCGGCATCCGCCGCCCGGCCCCGGCTTGCTCTCGATGAGCTTTGCTCTCCTGAGATCTCGAGCTACCTGCTCCAGAAACTTGCGCGGCAGATGGTCTTGCTCGGCGAGCCAGGCGATTGTGGCGCTCTCGTTTTCTTCCGCTTTCTCCGCCAGCTTCGTCATGGCTCGGATGCCATAGCTGGCCTTGCGCGAGACGAGTGCCACTGCGTACCCCCTCCTGAGGCGTGAGCGCGACGGGCCGTAGATACCGCCCGCCGAATGCCCTACGCTGTGGTTTGGTTTCTCAATGTCTAGAGGCTATCGCGCTTTTTGGCCTACGTCAAGGAATAGTAGCAGGCGGCAGACGAACGGGGCGCCGGGCTGCTATGTGGCAGCACATGGGCGCCCCGCTCACTTCCCGCGTTGCACTCGACTTCAGAAGGAGACCTGCATCGCTCCGAAGGGACAAGCGGGCACGCACAACTCGCAGGCGATACAGCGGTTGGCGTTGAACAGCACTTCGCGCGTCTCAAGATCTATGGTGAGAGCGCCCGTGGGGCACACGTTAATGCACGCGCCGCAATCGGTGCACTTCGCGTCACTCCGAGCCACGTCCTTCGAGAGCGGCTGCACGTCAACGCCCTGTGCGCGGGCCCACGCCAGTCCGTCGGTGAGCTTGCGGCGCGAACCCGTGAGGCCGAGAACGAGAACGCCTTCTGAATCCGCCGTGATGTCGGCGCGCAGAATGTTGAACTCCAGGTCGAAGTTCTTGATCAATTGGGACGTGATCGGTTCATCAATAAGGTTGCTGGGGAATCTGAGCACGACTCTCCGCGTTTCCATTTAGCGCGCACCTCCGTTGACCGGTCGCTCGACCAGGGACTTGAACTTCAGCCCCGAGTCCGCGGATGGCAGTAACTGGATGGGCTCCTGCAGCAAGAACTCGCCGGCCTGAATGGTCTCCTTGGCCAACTGGGCCAGTTCGCGGGCCTTCACATAACTGGACAGCGGCGTGGTCGGCACGTCCTGGCCCTTGACCTTGATCGACCCGCTCTTCAGCTCGGCGTAGCTGGCGAATCCGTAGGGCTTGCCCTCGTTGTGCCCGTAGTTGTGGCTGTAGTCGATGATCGGCGCCACGATATCCTCGTCGCCAACCGCCGTGTAGCGCGCCATCTCCTCGTCCAGAATCGGGATCGGGATGCTGATGCCGATGGCCGCGGTGCAGCCATAGCCCAGCATGCTCGAGCCCCGGAAGAACGCGGTGTCCATGTCCTTCAGGTCGCCCACGACCCCGATAGTCCCGGCGCCACCCTTCGGCACACCGTTCTCGCTGCGGGCGGCTGTGGGATTGTGCTGGGTTCCCTCCCAGTAGACATAGCCCTGGGCTCCCCCGATGATGATGCGCGTCCCGAGGCCGATGGTGCGGTAGTACGGGTCATTGAGCAGCGGGCTTAACTGCCCCGCCGAACAGAAGCCGGCGGAGCCGAAGTCTTTCTTGACCACGCCCATGTACGTGTAGATGTCGCGTTCCGTGCTGGGATTGACCGCAACGCCATAGTTCTGGTACGCGTTGCGCGGATTGCACAGATACGCCTGATTGAGATGCTTGATGTTGAGCCAGGTATCCAGTTTCGTGCGCGGGTAGCAGTCGGTGCCGTACCCTTCGGCGACCAGATGCACGTCCTTCCCCGCGATCAGGTCCTCGATGACGTGGCCGCCGCCGTACCGGAACTCGCCGGGGAAATGGGCGTTGAGCGGATCACCGTCCTGGGGCTCCGTGACGCCGACGTACAGATCGGCCGCCGCAAGGCCTGCGTACGCGGGCACGTCGTTGACCCAGGCTTTCGCGATCTTCATTCGCGGCGTCGTGTGGCCCACGTTGATGAACGCGCCGCTGGAGCACATCGGCCCGAAAGTGCCCGTGGTGACCACGTCGACCTTCCCAGCCGCCTTCTTCGCACCGTCTTCCTCGACGATGTCGACCATCTCTTCGGCGGTCACCACCACGGCCTTACCCGCACGAATCTTCTCGTTGATCTCGGCGTATGTCTTAGGCATTGATGGTTGTCTCCTATATGGTGGGCCCCGATGCGACATCACTCGGGGGGCGCGATGTCTTCCTCACGAAGGCTGCGCCCCAAGCGCCCCGGTTGCTGCTGGGACGCGGGGATTCCGGCGCGGCCGTGCAACGTTCAGGATGGCGCCGGCTGCCCGGCGCCGCGACATACCCATCGAAGCCATTCTCACATATTGGGCCGGCTGTCTCACCGTTGCATCCCTCCTCCACTTCCTTCACGCCATGCAATCCACCAGTTGAGCGGTGGCGGACGGGCCGCCACTCATATCTGATACTCGGGCGTCGGGGCTGGTGCAAGCTCGTGTTGACGGGCCACCAACTCCTCGACAGTAACGCTATCAAGGACCTCGTTGAAGGCGGTCTGCAGACCGGTCCACAGTTCCCTCATCGCACATGTCTCGCTGCCCCAACACCCAGGGCAGTCCTCGTTGGCCGGATCGCCACCGTGCTCGAGACAATGCCCGGGGGCCAAGTCACCATCCAGTGCCCGGACGATGTCGCCAACCGTTATCTCAGAAGCGGCGCGTCCGAGGCGGCAGCCGCCCCCGGGCCCGGGCCTGCTGTCCACCAGGTGCGCGCGCTTGAGGTCCCGCAGCACTTGCTCCAGGTATTTGCGTGGTAAATGCTCGACGGACGCCAGCCACTTGATCGTAGCCGACGATCCGTCAGCCGCCTTCTCGGCGAGGCGGCACATGGTTCGCAGGCCGTAACTTGCACGTCTCGTGATCATCGCCAAAGCGTGTCTCGCTCCTCGCGCCGGCGGCGCCATGGTCTTACGTGTCGATCCCTTCGAAGAGCACTGTTGACAAGTACCGCTCTCCTGCGTCCGGCAGAATGACGACGATGGTCTTGTCCGCCAATGCGTCCTCACGGGCTAGTCTAACAGCAACGGCAGCCGCTGCGCCAGAGGACAGTCCGCATAAGATGCCCTCTTCGCGCGCGAGGCGGCGTGCGAAATACATGGATTCGGTGTCCGTCACTGTCTCGGCCCGGTCCACGATCGACATGTCGAGGGTATCAGGGATGAAGCCGCCGCCGATGCCCTGGATCTTGTGGGGGCCCGGTGTGAGCGCCTCTCCTGCCATGCATTGGGATATGACCGGGCTGCCTACCGGCTCCACGGCCACCGACAGGATCGGCTTGCCCTGCGTGTGCTTGATGTAGCGAGAGATTCCCGTGATCGTGCCCCCGGTGCCGACGCCCGCGACAAGAACATCCACCGCGCCGTCGGTGTCCTTCCAGATTTCCGGACCCGTCGTCTCCTCGTGGATCGCCGGATTCGCCGGATTCTTGAACTGCTGGGGCATGAAGTACCGATCCGGCATGCCTTCATCCTCCCGGCGGACGAGAACATCCGAGGCCACGATCTCCTCGGCGGTTTGTATCGCCGCCGGCATGCCTCCCGACCCGGGTGTGAGGACCAGGTTGGCCCCGAAGGCCGCAAGGACGCGTCTGCGCTCAATGCTCATCGTCTCGGGCATGACCAAGGTCAAGCTGTAGCCCCTGGCCGCGCAGACGTAGGCCAGGGCGATGCCCGTGTTGCCGCTGGTCGGCTCCACGATCTCCGTGTTGGAGCCGATAAGGCCCTGCTCCTCGGCCGCCCATATCATCGACGCGCCGATCCGGCACTTCACCGAGTAGGCGGGGTTGCGTCCCTCGATTTTCGCCAGCACAGTCGCCTTGGCACCCTCTATGACTCTGTTTAACCTGACGAGAGGCGTGTTCCCGATGGACAGCGGGTTGTCGTGGTAGATCCCCGGCACAATCGTCACTCTCCCTGTGTTGGCGGCCTCGCGACGCGGTTCCCGAACGAATTTATCCGCGGGGAACCAGAGCAGCGGCGGACACGTTCAATAGCGATAATGTCTATATATGATATAGATATACGCACTCCCTGTCAATAGCCCTATTCATCTACTTATATGACGAGGACCGCCGCTAGTCCTGCCACCTACCTGATTTATTACTAGCATTGTCTACGTTTCTTATCGGGCAGGTTCCGCGCGGCGTGGTACTCTGGAGTTGGAGACATTGGCGGTCGCTGCGAGGGACGCTGATTCGGTGGTGTTAGAGAACTCACTTGGGTAGCTGCAGGGCGGTCGCGTCGTTCAGCGACCGAGGCCCCGCAGGCCCATACGGCGATCCTGGGCCATCCGTGGGGCCCCGCCGATTGGCCGACATCGGCACCCCACGGCTATCTAGCTTTTTTTCAACACAGCCCTGGACCCGGGCCCACAGCGAACAGTCGAGAGCAAGGAAAGGGGCGGCTATGCCTGACGGAGATTTCAAAGTGGCGGTCGTCGGTTGCAGCGGCATCGGTCGGCTGATATCAACGATCGTGCGCCGCGCGGTCTACATGATCCGGGAGGACCGGCCCGACCAGGTCGTCGTGGTGAGCAGCGGGGCGCTCACTGGTGATGTGCCGGACGCGCTCGACGCCGCGCACAGATACCCACTGCTCGTGATCGATGGCTGCCGGCCGCACTGCGCGACGGCCATCGCCGAGGGCAAGTCGCTGGAGATCGCTGAGTCTGTGTACGCGGCAGACGTCGTGGCGCGGAACCGGCTGTCCCTGGCCGGGGAACAGCGCGAGGAACTGGGCGAGAAGGGTATCACTGTCGCGCGGGCCATCGCCGACGAGGCGCTTGAGAAAATCGACTGGTTGATCGCGGACGAAATGGTGAGCACGCTCTAGCACAGGAGCGCTAAGGAGGTCGGCTCATGCCGAAAAAGGTCTGTTTGCAGCCTTGTCTCGGGATCACAAGCCGCGCGTCCACGATCGGGCGCCAGGCATGTTACGCCGCCTACCAGGGGCTTGGGAGCGACCGGGCCGATCTGGGCTGCGCGCCGGCGCTCTACGCGGAAGTCGAGGAAGATGTCGAGTTCATCCGCAACGACCTTGTGATCGCGGTGAATTCGTGTGATGCCTGCTGCGCCAACCACCTGGTCGCAGAGAAGGGCGGCTGCGCGCACGCTGGTGTGCGCGTTGACGAAATCCTCGAGGCCGCCGGGATGCTCACTGATGACCTGCCTTTGGAGCACGCGCCCCTGGATCACCCCGCGGTCGCTCTTGTGGCCGCCGAGATCCAGCGCGTAGCCGACGAGCTGAACGCCGGAGAACCCGAATGAAGCCCGGGAGGTGAGCCGGCTGATGGTAACTGTCCGAGTGTTCGTCGCTGATGTTGAGCAACCGGGCGAAGTGGCCCAGACCCTTGTGCAGCGTGCCCAGGCAGCGGCTCGCCGGTTCGAGGGGCAGGCGCGCGTGGAGCTCTGTGGCCTGGATTCACCGGAGGCCACCGACTGCGGCGCGGGGGTCGAGCCCACGGTCGCCGTGGGTGACATGGTATTGGCGGTCGGCGGAGCGCTTCCCGCCGGTCACCTGGTGCGAGCGATCACCCTGGCTCTGGAGGACGCATAGATGGCATCGGACAACGTCATCGAGATTCGTGCGGAGAAGTTCGACGATGCCGGCTGCGAGCCGATGCTGCTGTTCTGGTATGTCAATGTGGGCGATGAAGTCCACGAAGGTCAGGAACTGTGCGAAGTAGAGACGGCGAAGGCAGTGTTTGTGGTGACTGCCCCCGCTGCAGGCGCATTGACCGAGATCTGTGTCAACGAGACCGATGCGGTCGCTTCGGAACAGATTCTGGGTCGCATTGCGGTCAGCTAAGAGACTACGGATGGATGGTGGTGGAGTGACGCACATATCTGAGACCCGGAAAGTGGAGATCGTGCTGGTCACGGCTCCGAAGGAATGCCCGAAATGCATTGAGTGTGAGGCGATTATCGCCCGGCTTGAAGAGCGCTATCCGGGGCGTATCGAGTTTCGCAAGGTGAACGCCGACGCGCCCGAGGCCGCCGACCTGGGCGTGGTGATGCCGCCGATGCTGATCGTGGGCGACCTGCTCGTGTGCGCGGGGCGCGTGCCCGTCGAGAGTTCCCTCGCGAACCTTGTCGAACTGCAGCTTCAGGAGGACGCGGGCCGGTGAGCATATACCTGGATCACAACGCGACGACCCCGCTGCGGCCCGAAGTGTGGGAAGCGATGGCCAACGTGGAGTTCGGCTCCAAGGCCATGCGCAACCCCTCGAGCGTGCATGTCGACGGGCTGGCTGCCAGGCGCGCTCTCGGCGCTGCGCGCGAGCAGATTGCCGGGGCGATCGGCGCAGCCGCGGATGAAATCGTGTTCACTGGGGGCGGCAGCGAGGCCATCAAT
>JALGSS010000153.1 GCA_029821745.1 Candidatus Zipacnadia bacterium | reverse complement strand
TACTTGCAGTTGTTCACGAGAGTCGCACCGGCGATGGTGCCGTCATCGGTTGCCCCCGACAGGTCGGCCCAGTTCAGAGCGGGCACTTCCTCGCCGTCGGAGTCACGCTCGATCGTCCCGTTCGCGATCTCGAAGTTCGCCGCGCCGCCGTTGATCGCCAGCGGGAAGGACACGCGGAGCGCCGGGACGCCGGTCTGCGGATCGCCGCGCTCAAGCCAATTCACGTTCAGGCTGAAGTCGATGCGGCGCGAGCCCGCCGCGAGGCTAATCGTCAGCGCGTAGTCGGACTCATTGTGCTTGCCCGACAGCTTCACAGTCGCGACGTTCGGGCCCTCCGCCACCATGTCGAGGATCGCGCCCTGAAGCGGCTCGACCCGATCGGTGATCGGCGCGAGCTGCCAGGCGGTCATCCCGTGGGGCGCCTCCTGCTCACGTTGCACGAGGCCGAGGACCTGACCCTCGCCGACGAACTCGGTGTCCGTGCTCTTCTCGATGAGGCTCACAATCCCGCCGCTGTCCGGGCAGATAGTCGCCTCCAGGTATTCATTGCCGATGGTCACCGGGCTCGCAGTCTGGGCCTGCACGTACCCGAGACGGTAAATCGGCCGCCCGAGCTCGCGCAGGTACGCGCCGGGCTCGGAGGCAGCGCACGGCTTGGGCTCCACTGCGTACGCCCGGTAGCCCAGCGCGGGCAGGTTCTTCGCGGGGAACTCCACAACGGTGAAGTGATGCCCCCAGTAATGGCCCGTCTCCGTGATCTGCCCGGGCACCACGTTCCCCTCGGAATCTCGCACGCTGACCTTGCCCGCCTCGAGGGGGCGATTCCAGACCTTCACCGTCACCAGTTCGTTTCGGGGCAACGGGGTCGGATTGAAGATGACGAAGACCTCGCCGCCGGTTTCGCCCGCGCCGAGGGATGTCACATCGCCCCACCACGCGCCATTGCCGACGCCCGCGCCGAGGCCCATATCGGTGGCTCCAGGCCCGGCATCCGGCACGAGGGCCGAGGTGTCGATCTTCTCGGCGATTGCCCGCAAGCCACGGGTGCGGATCATCCCCGTGGTCGCCAGATTCTCCTGCAACAGACCCAGGGCGTGCTCCACAGTCTCCCTCACGCCGGAGCCGGGGAGGATGTCGTGGAACTGGTTGAACATGGCCCGCTGCCAGCACTCTTCGAGCGCCTTCGTCGCGTACGGCAGCCCGGCGACACGGTCGGCGAACAGCGCGACGGCCTCGGTGTCGACCAGGTCGTTTTCACCCTTGCGATTCGCGAACTTGATTCTGCTCTCGGACGTGTAGCAGCCTTCGAAGACGAAGTTGAGCTCACCGTCATGAACGGGAAGCGTCAGACCCTTCTCCTCGATGTCCGCTTCGACATCGGAGAAGAACTCATCAGTGGTGGTCAGCCGCACCTGGGGCCAGATGTGCCAGTTCGCCATGCGCTGGGCCGCCCGCAGGTGACGCCGGGTCGGCCCGCCGCCATGATCGCCGACGCCGTAGATCCACAGCATCCGCTTGATCCCGGTGTGACGCTCCAGGGCGAACAGCAGGTGTGCCATGCGGGGAGTGATCTCGTTATTGTAGCCGTTGGGCGCATCGTCAAAGGTGAGTACCCGTGAGCCGTCCTTGCCCTGCCACCAGTAGAGCTGCGAGGTCTCGCCCGACGCCATCGTCTGAAGCTGCGGCCCGGAGCTGCGATGGTGGTAGTAGCGGGTGACGCCGCCGCGATTGAGGATGCCCGGGAGCGTCCAGCAGTGGCCGAAGGTGTCGGGCTCCCAGTCGATCTTCACCTGGTCATATGGGATGCCCATGTTCTCCTTGAACCAGCGCCGCGTGTAGAGCAGATGCCGGCAGAGGATCTCTCCGGAGGCCAGGTTCTTGCTGCCCTCGACCCATTGGCTCGCGGTGATCTCCCAGCGGCCCTCATCCACCCGCTGCTTCATCTTCTCGAAGAGTTCGGGAGCGTACTTGTGCATCGCGTGATACACCGACGCCTGACTCTGGGAGAAGTGGAAGGCGCCGAACTCGTCCATGAGCTGGTCCATGGTCGAGAAGGTGTCATTGGTCACCGCGACGGTCTCGGGCCAACTCCACATCCAGTTCATGTCGATGTGCGCGTGGCCGCAGCAGTAGATGACATACTCCTTCGCCGCCTCGCCCAGGGGCGCGAGCACTTCCTCGGCCTCGGCCACGAGCGTGATGATGTCGGTCTTGCCGGACTCGATACCGTCCGCCACCAGCCTGGCCGCCCGGGTGATGAGCGGCTGCCACTCTTCCCCACGCTCGGGCTGCGCGAGGGCCATCCGGCCGGCGAAGTCGAGCTGCGCCTTGATCCGCTCAAGCCAGCCTTCCTCGTCCTTCTTCGCCTCATCGATCGTCGCCATCATTGTCTGCAGGTCGAGTTCTGAGTTCAACGCGAGCTCACTCCCTGTATGGTGGAAGGTCAGAGGTCCGATGTTGGGTGATACGTCGTTCGTCGTCTGCCCTCCCTACCCCTTTCCCTGAGGAGCCTCAGGGGGGGCATCTTTGGGGGTATGAGAAGGGAGCTACCTGCGGTCCGCACAACGGTTTGGTTCCCGCCAAGACCACTCGGGCACGCGAGGTAGCGCCATGCCGACGATAGCCATCGGGGCAGTCGATGTCAACAGCTAAGATCGCAGTCAGGTATTCGAGGAACTGACAGCACGCTGAGAAGCTTGACGTGTGGGATGTCGGGGGAGTTGATCAACGCAGTACCCGTGCCTCTTATCTTAGCGCTTCCGGGAGGAAGCCCGTGGCCATGATCGTGACGCCTCCGACGGGGCGGCACCGCAGCAGCCACAATGCGTCTCGTGCCGCCCGGCCGTCAGCAAATCAGCCCCTGGGGAATTCCCGAGGGGCTGACGGTGCGTACCTATCGGTTGTCGGGCGTCCACGCAGCGGGAGTAGCCGTGGGCCGCGAGATGCCCGTTACCAGATTTCGCACTCCTGGAAGTGGGGGTTCATGAGCAGGCCCTGCTCGCGGGTCTCGGTCACCGCAACATTGCGCGCGAGCTCAAGCGCCTCCTCGCGGGAGTCTGTCGCGAACTCGAGGGTCCAGATGACGCCCTTGAGGAGGCCCTGGACCGCGTCGCCGAACCCCAGACGTCCCTGAAGCGCGCTCAGCGCCCCTTCAGCCGAACCGTCCGTCGGGTCGGTGATCAGCACCTGGACGAACTGGGTCCCGTCGTCGCTCTGCTTCGGCTCGTGGCTGCTGGGCCGCAACTCGAAAACGTGCTTGTTCGGGTTGACGAAGACGTTGGTCTTCTCCGCGAGCTCACCGGCCAGCGCAAACGCCTGCTCCTCACTGTCGGCGTCGAGCTCAAAGCGGTAGTAATCGGCGCGGGTGAGGCTCTTGAGGGACTCCGCGTAGCCCATGCGCCGTCGCAGGGCCCCCGCGGCGGTCAGCGCCGTCACATCCGGAATCTTCAGGTTGACCAGCAACTCGATCTGCTGCATTCCAAACACCTTTCATTGGCGAAGGCGACAATCGCGCCCCTGTTTCTATGCGGGCGCGGGGGCCGGCATCTCGCGCATCGACTCGAACACGGCGAGGCCGGGACCGGGCGCCGACACGGCGTCCACATCTCCCCAGGCCTTCGCTTTCATCTCCGACCACTCGCCGCCGAAGTCCTCGGGAACCTGCCGGATGAAGCTCGCGCGCTCGGGGTGAGGCATCACCGCGAGCACATTGCCCTCGGGGTTGCACAGCCCGGCGATATTCGCCAGCGCCCCGTTGGGATTCACCGACCGGTCTTCATTGATCTCGCCGGACTCGTCGCAGTACTGGAACACGATCTGGTCGTTCGCGCGGAGCGTGTCCAGCAGGCCCTCTATCTTCGTGGTGAACCGGCCCTCGCCGTGAGCGATCGGCACCGGCCACACCTGATCGGCCCCCATCGCCGACGTGAGTTTGCACGCGCCGCTGGAGTGCTTCAGGTAGACCCACCGGCAGCAGAAGCCGGCGATCCGGCCCTCGGGGTCATGAAAGTTCGGCGCGAGAGCCATCTCGACCGCTCCGGGATTGATCCCCGGAATCAGGCCGGATTCCACCAGCACCTGAGCGCCATTGCAGATGCCCAGACACGGCTTGCCGTTCTCCATGACTTCCGCGAACACGCGCTTGACGATCGGCTCCTTGGCGGCGATCACGCCGCTGCGGACCCGGTCCTGATACGAGAACCCGCCCCCGATAATGTAGCCGTCATAGTCGGCCAGAATGTCGGGGTCGCGGTTCCAGCGGAAGACGTCACAAACCATCCCGGCTGCTTCCGCCGCGGTCTTGGTTTCCCATTCGCAATTTGAGCCGGGGAACTGGATCAGGGCTAGCCTGGGAGCATCAGACACCGTCGAGGCACTCCCTTTACTGAGTTGATGCTAAGGGGCCCATGATACCAACCCCACCCCCAACTCGCAAGGGCAAAAGTCGGCGGGCGAGCGTGAGCTTGCCCCGCCGCCGACAATTGACTTGAGCCCGTGAGGCAGGTATCATCAAACTGTATCGGGAGGGTTTGAGTTGCGCGTAGTTTTGCAGCGAGTCTCGGACGCGAGCCTGACAATCGACGACACGGCGCAGGCGCGAATCGGCGAGGGTCTCGTGATCCTCGCGGGATTCGCTCCCACCGATGGACCTGATGATCTGCGGTGGATGGCCGAGAAGATTGCGGGGCTGCGAGTCTTCGAGGACGAGGACGGGAAGATGAACCTGTCGGTCGGCGAGATCGCCGGCTCCATCTTGTCCGTGCCCAATTTCACCCTCTACGGCGACTGCCGCAAAGGTCGGCGTCCCGGCTTCTCCAACGCCGCGCCGCCGGAAGCCGCAACTGAGCTCTTCGACAGTTTTTGCGACGAATTGCAGTCCCTTGTCCCGACGCAAAGAGGCGTGTTCGGCGCACACATGCACATCGCACTCACGAACAACGGCCCGGTGACCTTGCTTCTCGATTCCGAGAAGACTTTCTAGGTCGGGGCCAGGGTCTATGTGATGTCACGAAGAGAGCGAAAGCGACGAGAGAAGGCCAAGAGCAACGCCAACAAGCGCAAGGCCGAGATACGTCTTCGGATCGGCAACCAGCTAGCCGAGGAAGGCGTCCTGGACGCGGCCATCGAGCAATACGAGCAGGCGACGCGCCTCGACGGGCGCAATGTTGACGCCCGGCTGGCTCTCGCCGATGGCTACTTCGCCCTGGAGATGCCGGCCAAGGCATACCGGGCGTACCGCAAGGTGCTCAAGGCCGACCCCCGGAACGCCGAGTGCCACCTGTCCCTGGGCGAGTTCTTCCTCACGTTGGGCCGAGTCAGAGCCGCAATCAAGGCGATCTCCCGTTCGGTGGAGTGCGACCCGAATCGCGCCTACTACGCCTACCGTCTCGGCGAAGTGCGCGCGCTGGTCGGCGAGAGAGACGCCGCAAGGGACCAGTTCGCCCGCGCTGTCGAGCTGGCGCCCACGGACCCCTTCTACCTGTACAAGCTCGGCGAGTTACAGTTCCAGTGCGGCCGCTTCGACGAGGCGATCGAGCACTACGAGGAATCATGCCGGCATGCGCCTGCGGACGATTTCTACCACGTGCGTCTGGCCGCCGCATATGTCCGCCGGCAGCGCTATGGAGACGCGCTGCACATGTTCCGGCGTACAGTCCGGATTGATCCCGCGAACGCCGCCTACCGATACCTGCTGGCCGACCATCTGTCGATGATGGGCCATGAAGAAGAGGCCCAGGAGCAGTACCGGCGCGCGGGCAGCCTTGATGAGTATGACAGGCATTACGTGCACGGCGTCAGAGTGCGGTGCGGCACGATCGCCGAGGACGAGACCGGCGACTCCGCGCTCAGAGACGAAGGCTCCCGATCGCCACTGCGCTGACCCCCATTTGATTCCCAGACCCACGCGAGGAAGCTGAACTGTGAGCATGATACTCGAACGTCTCGAAGTCGGCCCCCTGATGGCGAACTGCTACATCGTCGGGTGCGACGCCACGCAGCGTGGCTTCATTGTTGACCCTGGCGGCGACGCAGAGAGAATCCTGGATACGGTGGAGCGCCTCGGGCTGACCATCGACTGCATCATCGATACCCACTCCCACCCCGATCATGTCGCGGCGAACTGCGCGGTCCGCGAGGGGCTAAATGAGCGCCAAGAGGCCTCGGCGAAGCTGATTGCTCACGAGGACGCGCGCCCGTGGATCGAACAGCCGCCCAACTACTGGCTCCTGTTGAACATGCGCCCGGGGGCGTGCACGATTGACGCCACCGTGACGGACGGCGATGAGTTGACCGTGGGTGAGCTGACCCTCCGCATCCTGCACCTGCCGGGGCACTCTCCCGGGAGCATCGTCCTGGTGATGGGCGACCGGGCCATCACGGGGGATGTGCTGTTCGCGGGTGGCGTCGGGCGCACCGACTTCCCCGGCGGCGATTACGACACGCTCCTCGCATCACTCAAGCGCCTTGTGACCGAGTTGCCGGACGAGACGACAATCTACCCCGGGCACGGGCCGTCATCCACGATCGGGGAAGAGAAACGCACCAACGAATGGCTCGTGGGAATGTAGACCGGCCGCTCCACCGGCTGACGGCGACGGCATCATGTCTTGCTGACGTGTGGCACTGGTTACCACGCAGTGGAACCAGTGTTTATGCGTAGCCATGGGAGCACACCGCCGATGAGTCCGGCAGTGTGCCACCCTTCCATGACAGTTCCGCAAACCACCCGCAAGGTGGTTGGTCCGCGGAGGCAGACGAGGGCCGTGGTGTTGCCGCTGAGCCCTCAAGGGGCTAACGACGACCGAGTCGTCTACAAGGCCGAGAAGATGTCGGGAATGCGGGGCCTGCAGCTTGCGGAAGACCTGACACGACAAACGCGGCGCACCTTCACGGTGCGCCGCGCTCAGTTCGGGAGGTCTGCGACCAGGCGCGAAGTCGCCTCAGCCGGCCAATCCCAACAGCCGGCACGCATTGCCCGAGAACAGTGCCGCCTTCTCGGCGTCTGAGATCGCCGCGCGCGCGATCTTCTCCGTGCTGACCGCCGGGTAAACGAAGGGCAGGTGCGTCCCGTAGAGCAACCGGTCGCTGCCCTGGGCGGCGACAATGGACTGGACGGCGGTGAATGGGCTCTTCACATAGGATAGCTCGACCATGCAGTCATCCCGGCCCGCAGTCGCCTGGAGGAACTGCCCGGCCTCCGGCGCGCTCGCCCCGCTGAGTACGAAGCTCGCCTCCGGCACGACCTCCACGAGCTTCAGGATGTCCCCCAGCGGCGTGGCTGGGATGAGCATCTGCCAGTGGTGGAAACGTTCGTCCTCCACGCGCACCACGATCATCACCGGGATGCCTCGCTCAGCCGCCATGCGGCAGAGCTCCACCGACTCACTGCGCCAACACAGATACCCGTGGTAGTTCGGATACAGCTTCAGCACGCGGCAGCCGAAGTCATCCAGACAGCGCCGGAAGTCCTCCGAGCAGCCTGGGTACACCGGGTTCAGCACCGCCGCCTGGATGATCCGCTCACTCGCCCCGGGCGTCGCCGCCAGATCCGCCGCCAGTTCCTCATTGGCCGCGTGGCAGTTCCGGTAGGTGATCCCCGGCGTTGCCCCGGCGGCGGCCAGATCGATGGAGTACTCATCCATCAGCGCCATCGTATCCGCGACGCTCCGGCACTCGAGTCGCCGGAACGCCCAGGGGCCGATGTCCGCGTTGAAGTCGAGTCGCCTGATCACGCTCATCGCTCGCAGTCTGCGCCGGTCGTGAGCCTACATGCTCTCCGGCGCGGTGATGCCGAGGATGCTGCAGATGTTGCGCAGGACCGTCTGCGTGGCCTGCACGAGTTTTAGTCTTGCCTGGGACAGCTCGGGGGCGTCCGGGTCCAGCACGCGGCAGGTGCCGTAGAACTGGTGGAAGATCTGGGCCAGTTCCCGGGCGAAGAAGGTCAAGCGATGCGGCGCCCGACCCACCGCGGCCTCCTGCAGCTCATGCGGGTACCCGGCGATCTTGCGCATCAGCGCCGTCTCGTCCTCGTGGGCCAGCAGCGAGAGGTCCGCAGG
This sequence comes from Candidatus Zipacnadia bacterium, assembly GCA_029821745.1. Taxonomy (GTDB): domain Bacteria; phylum Armatimonadota; class Zipacnadia; order Zipacnadales; family JABUFB01; genus JALGSS01. The sequence continues at coordinate 588 of JALGSS010000153.1, read as the reverse complement.
CGCTTCGTCCTCGGTGATGATCCCCCGGTCGCGCCCCTCGTGGAGGATGCTGCAGATCCGCGCGTGGGCGTACTGGACATAGTAGACTGGATTCTCCTGGCTCTGCTCCCGGGCCAGGTCAAGATCGAAGTCCAGGTGCGCGTCGACGGTGCGCATCAGGAAGAAGAAGCGCGTCGCGTCCCTGCCGATGTCATTGACCAGATCGCGGACCGACAGGATATTGCCCTTGCGCTTGGACAGGTCGATGGGCTGCCCGTCCTCGAGGAACCGGACATGTTGGTAGATGATGATCTCGCAGGAGCCTTGATCGAGGGCCGCGATGGCTGCCTTCAGCCGGGGCACATACCCCGCGTGGTCGGGACCCCACACGTAGATCGCGTGCTCGAAGCCCCGTGCGAACTTGTTGGCGGCATAGGCCAAGTCTGACGCAATGTAAGTATATGCCCCGTTGCTGCGCTTCAGGACCCGGTCGTCGTCGTCCCCGAACTCGCCTGTCTTCAGCCAGATCGCGCCGTCCTTCTCGTAGGCCAGCCCTCGCTCGATCAAGCTGTCGACCTGAGCCTTGACCGCGCCCTCATCGTGAAGCGT
>JALGSS010001101.1 GCA_029821745.1 Candidatus Zipacnadia bacterium | reverse complement strand
CGTGGATGGCTCGCATCCGGGCTACCGAAATGCCACGTGCCGCCGGCGGATCTTCTTCGTGAAAGCGCAGGACAAAAACGACGCCTATTTCGTGGTCAGTGACATCATCACGGGATCCGGGACCCGCAACGTGCAGCAATTCCTGCACTTCGATCCGGCGATCACTGTCACGCCGGGCAGTGAAGACGGCGTCATCCTCGCGGCCAACACTCCAGAGCGGGCGCACCTGGTGCCTGCGGCGCCAAGCCGCGACGAAACCTATCTTGATAATGTGCCCCTGGAGAAGACCCCGCGGTCGGGCCTCGCCATCGCGATTCGCAACCGACGCGGCGAGGCGCGCGAGTGGACCCGAGAAGAGGGGAGACTGTGCATCGCCAGCCCCGACAGTAGCCTGAAACGATCGGCGAAGCACTACAACCTGCCCGCGTCGTCAGTGAGCTGGCGCTATGAGGGAGCACTGCCGAGCGGCTCCCACCTCGTATTCCAGCCCTTTGAAGAGCCCGCCAAACTGCCCGCAGAATGGAAGATCGAGGCCTTGCCTGTGTTGGACCCTCAAGCGGACGGGCTGTCAGTGACGAAGGGGCAGACCCAGGACCTGTTCTGCTTCGCGACGACCCGGGGCCCGCGGCAATACGGGGATGTGTCCTGCGACGGCACCGCGGCATTCGTGCGGCTCGAGGGCGACCAGCCGACGCGGGTAACAGTGGTCAACGGGACAAGCCTAACGATTGGCCATTTCTCAGTGACCTGCAAACCGGCGGCGAGCTTTTCGCTGCTCCGCATGGGCGTGGAGTGGCTGCCGGTGATCGACGAACCGGCCCCACCCGGCACCATCATGTTAAGCGTGAAAACTCCCTTGGGGACGAAGGGGTTTGTGGTGGGAGCTTCAACAGCGACTGATCATGGGGAATGATAGGGAAGAGCAAAGGCGCCGGGCACTGCGCCCGGAGGGCACGGCGATGGAGATTGGAGCAAAGTCAAAAGGCGCCGCGCATAAGCCAACGCGGCACCCCTGATTTACCTCGCTGTTTGCAGTAACCGCCCCTACGCCTTTGCCGTCCCATCACACGCAGACTACGCCGGCGCCTTCAACCGCGTGGTATTGTTTCGCTTCGAATCCATGTGCTTTCAAGACGTCAATCAAGGCATCAGAGGCGTCGGTGCGTACCAGGATCATTGCGCACCCGCCAAGACCCGCGCCGGCAAGTTGCGCCCCTGCGACACCCTTCTGTCGCCGCGCTACATCCACGATCAGGTCCAGTTCCTTCGTGCTGCACCCGTACTTGCCCGGCTGCAGGTAGAGCTGAGCGCTCGCCCGTCGTGCTTCATCATTGCTGTGCAGGGAAGCGATCAGCCCGTCCAGGTACTCATCCGAGACTTCGTACTCCCACGGCAAGGCGTTCAACTCCTCGTCGTAGCGGAACAGTCGGTCACCATCGTGGGACAGGTACCACAGGGCGTCCGCCAAGCCGTACAGGGTGACCCCGCGCACCTCGAACTCAACATTGTCATCCGGCAGCGTCGAGAGCAGGCTGGTCAGCTTGCGGGTGTCTTCGGCGTCGAAGGGTCCGAACTCCTTGAGCAAGTCGGCGCGGGTCAGCGCAAGCGGGAGCTTCTTGATCGTCTCGTACAGGTCGTCCAGCCCGATACCCAGGTTCGCGCAGGTGATGTCGCGCAGATGGTGGATCGAGGGGGCGAACCCCGGCAACAGTTGCTTGATGATGATCTCGCCCGCGAGGTAACCGAGAATCTTCTTGTTGAAGGTCAGCCGCTCGCCCTCGCCCTTGCGCGCCGCTTTCCCCGAATTGCAGACCACGACGCAGTACTCGGGGAAGAAGGGCAAAAACTCGTCGATCTCAAAGGGGAAGAAGCCTACGTGGGCGACGTACCCTCGTTTCCCAAACTTGATGGCCGCATGATCCGCCGCGCCGCCCCGAGTACCCACGAACCATTCACCTTCGCCGCACAGGTCGACGAGGATATTCGGGCGCACCGGCAGGCCGTTGACTGCCACCAATATCTCCGCCGCGCCAACAACCACCGCCGAGGATGAGCTGAGGCCGGAGCCGATCGGGATCGTCCCGTGGGTCACGATATCCGCGCCGCGCAGTGGATGTCGCCGGAACTTTTCCTGCAGCCGCAGGGCCGCGGCCCGCACGTAATTGGACCAATCGCCATTGCTGACCACGGCCAGCGTCTTCGGGCTGTTCACGCACGTCATCCAGTCCGACCAATCCAGGTCGGAGATATCCTGGGAGATCGAGAACTCGGCTGCGCCGAAGACGCGGCCATTCGTATTGCTCAGGTTGATGTAGTCTTCATCGCGCGCCGCGCCGACCATGATGACCTCATCGCTGATGGCAATCACGTTGGTATTGCCGCCACGGTGGTCGATGTGGCTGCCCATGAGGTTGATGCGGCCGGGAGACCGGACGATCAGCGCTTCCCGCTCGGGCCCGTAGAGCTCGATGAACTTGTCGATGGCCGCCAGGAACGCCTCGCGCTTCTGTTCATGCAATTCCGGAGCTTCTCCATAGACCCCCGCCATGAATGCGCGGATCTGCGGCCCGTTCTCGTCGAACAACCGCCGCCATTC
>JALGSS010000152.1 GCA_029821745.1 Candidatus Zipacnadia bacterium | reverse complement strand
AAAGCGAACAGGCGGCTGAGGCGGCAGCGGCGAGCGAGACTGCCGAAGAGGCCCCGGCTGAGGAGCCTGTTGCCGAAGCGCCTGCTGCCGAAGAGGCCCCCGTTGAGGAGCCTGCTGCTGAAGAGGCCCCCGCTGAGGAGCCTGTCGCCGAAGAGGCCCCCGTTGAGGAGCCTGCTGCTGAAGAGGCCCCCGCTGAGGAGCCTGTCGCCGAAGAGGCCCCCGTTGAGGAGCCTGTTGCTGAAGAGGCCCCAGAGGCCGAGCAGAAGTCCGAGTAGCGCCGCCGAGGTCCTTGTCCGTGCATTCTGACGTTCCAGGGAGTGCGAGCCCCCGTGGTCAATAACTGCGTGCTGGTTGGTCGCATCGCGACCGATCCGGAGATGCGGTACACAGCGAGTGGGATGGCGGTCGTCAACTTCAGGATCGCCGTCAACCGTAGGCAAGCGAGTAAGGACGGACAGGACGCGGACTTCCTGGACATCGTGGCGTTTGGGAAGAGCGGGGAGTTCGTGGCTCAGTACTTGGATAAGGGCTCTCTGGTTGGTGTGGAGGGCCGGATCCAGTCACGCAACTGGCAGACGAACGATGGTCAGAAGCGGACCTCGGTGGAGATCGTCGCGAACAACGTGCAGGCGCTCGAGAGCCGACAGGAGGCCGAGCGCCGGCGCGCGGCCAAGGGAGTTTCGGGGCCGCCGAATGCGGCCGCCCAGGCGCCACCGCCGGCTGCGGCAGCACCGGCTGCGGCAGCACCGGCTGCGGCAGCACCGGCTGCGGCACCCGCTCCAGCTCAGGGGCATGCTCAGCCCGCGCAACCACAGGCCCCGCCACCGGCGGAGTCTCAAGGGTATGCCGAGCCGGCGCAGCCACAGGCCCCGCCACCAGCGGCACCGATGGCGCAGCCTCCGATGCAGAGCCAGGGCCCGATTGCGGACGACGAGGACCCATTCGCTGACCAGTAGCTAACGTTTTGTTTCACGCTCTGCCGGACCTTCGACGGCTTGCGTGCATCCCAAGGCCGCGTCGTGGGCGGCCCTCGGCTGCAATGCGAAGTACCCGGAGCGGCTTCCAAGTGCGATCCCAGTTCGTCGCTGAGGTCGAGGCTGGAGGCCGCGTCGGCGAAGGAGCAGCGCAAGCCGGCGCCGACGAGCATGACCCAGTAGAGGCGAACAGCGTTGACACAAAGTAGTGGCAAGTACGGGATCGGCATCGATATTGGGGGCACAACGTTCTCGATAGGTGTTTTTGACGCGAATGGTGCCCTGGTCGATGACGGTTCATATGATACGCCAGTCACGACGGACGCTGATGCCATCGCGGACAGGCTTGCCAATACCGCGCAGTCTCACGCCGACGGAAGGCCCGGCGGCTTGGGCAACGTGGTTGGGATCGCGGTGGGCTTCCCGGGCCCTGTGGACCCGGGAGCCGGCGTGGTCAAGAAGGCCCCGAACGTGCACTGCCTGGAAGGGTACGCGCTGACCGAGGCCCTCGCGCAGCGCCTGGGTGAGACCCGGGTGCACCTGCAGAACGATGCCTATTGCGCGACCCTCGCCGAACTGCGGTGGGGAGCCGGCAAGGATGTCGAGAACCTGCTCATGTTCACTCTCGGCACGGGAGTCGGTGGCGGCGTCGCCATGGACAACCAGGTGATCCGCGGTCCGAGGCAGATTCTCGGCGAAGTCGGGCATCTCATCATCGTTCCAGATGGCCGGAAGTGTGGCTGTGGGGGATTCGGCTGTCTGGAAGCAGTGGCGGCTAAGCAGGGGATCATCGATCTGGCCTGCCGGGCTATCCAATCGGGGCGGAAGACGCTGCTGATCGACCTCGTCGACGGTGACCAGAGCGCGATTACGCCTCAGGTCATCACGGAAGCCTGCAGGCAGGGCGACCAGGCGGCCCTTGAGGTGTACGAGCAGGTCGCGTTCTACCTGGGGATCGCGCTGTGCAATTGCATCGTGCTCACCGACCCGGATATCATCGTGATCGGCGGCGGCATCGCGGCCGCCGGCGAGTTCATCTTCGAGCCGTTGAAGCGTACGGTTGCCGCGCGGAGCCCTATCAGCGGCTACGATGTCTCAAAGATAGTACCGGCGACGTTCGGCAATGATGCCGGCATTCACGGCGCCGGCGCTCTCGCGTGGGAACACGCTTGAGGCGCCGCGCCCAAGCGAACGGTTGTCGCATCGGTGACGCTGATGTGTCCGACGGCGTGCCCGGTACCAGGCAGCACCAGCCCGAGTGTCCCTCGGGCCTGATTCGTTCACCCTGACCTATGAGCGCCAAAACTCTGGAGAGCCTTCATCAGTGCGTCTGCGACGGCCCGGAGTTCCGGGACCTCGTGGAGCGTGCCAATCGCCCGGCCGCGACCCTCTGCATTGAGGGCGTCAGCGGCGCCGGGAAGGCACTGCTGTGCTCGGCGATCGCCCTTCAACCATCGTCCACGATACTCATCGCGACTTACAACGACGAACGCGCCCGTTCCTTGTACGACGATCTGCGGGCACTGCAGCGCGATGCCGGGAGACCTGCCGCTGAGCGGCGCGTCTTGCTCTATCCCTCCATCGCATCAGCCCTCTATGACGGTGTGGAGCCGGAGCGGCAGGACGTGGCCGACCGGCTGACGGTGCTGGAAAGGCTCTGCGCCGGCATCCCCACCATCGTCATCGCCAGCATCAAGTCTCTCCTGCACCTCACGATGCCGGCCGAGGAGATACGGGCTGCGAGGCGAGAAGTGTGCGTGGGCCGGTCGTATGACCGGGATGAGTTGGTGGAGGCACTGCTGAACCTGGGATACGAGCGCGTCGATCTGGTCGACGCCGTCGCCCAGTGTTCGGTACGGGGGGACATTCTCGACGTATCTCCCCCTACCTCGCCCTTCCCGGTGCGAATCGAGTTCTTCGGCAACGAAGTGGAGACGATTCGCACCTTCGACCCCGTGACGCAACGTTCCCACGACCGACTCGAGAAGGTCGGGGTCGGTCCGGCCGCCGAGCTGTTGCTCACCAAGCCCGCGGTGAAGCGAGCGCTTCCGAGCATCAAGAGTGCGTTCAGACGCGAGCTGGACCAGCTCAATGCGCAGGAGAAGTTCCGCGAAGCCGAGCGGCTCAAGGAGCGGATGGACGAGGATCTCGACGCCCTGGGGCGCCTCATGCCGTCGCACAGCCTTATGCACTATCTGCCGTATATCTATATGCAGCCCGACAGCCTGTGCGATTATATGCCCCAGGACGCGCACATCATCGTCGATGAGCCGATCCGGCTGCAGTCCCATGCCAAGCAGTTCGAGGACGATGTGCGCCAAGCGTACGAGAAGGGGATTAAGCTCGGCTCGCACCTGCGGCTGCCCGAGACGGCGTGCATGCCTTTTGCGAAGTTCGTCGCGAAGTACCTGGTCGGATCGTCCCAGCGCGCCATCATCTATTTGACTATGCTCCAGCGGGAAGTGTCGTGGGCCCCGCGGGCCGAGGTGCTCAGGTTCCGCACGCCCCCGGTTGACAGCTTCGGCGGGAAGTTCGAGTTGCTCGTCGGGGGCCTGGCCGAGTGGCAGCGCGAGGGACGCAAGCTCCTGGTCTGCTCCAACGACGTCCAGAAGACCGTGGAGGTGCTGCAAAAGCGCGGTCTGAGCAATGTCGTGGGCGCGGAAGAGGAGGCCGAGCTTCAGCCGGGCACGGTCGTCGTCGCTGACGTCGACATCTCGGCCGGCCTGTCCTATCCATCCGGGAACCTGATGGTCCTGACGGGGCGGGAGATCTACGGTTGGCGCAAGCTCAGGCGCGCCGAGGAGCCCGCCTACAAGCGCGGGTTCTCCTTGCTCTCGTTGCGGGAGCTCAACGAGGGCGACCACGTGGTCCATATCAACCATGGGGTCGGGGTGTACCAGGGCCTCGCCAAGCAGACCGTCGACGGCATCGAGCGCGACTACCTCGTGGTTGAGTACGCCGACAGCGACAAGCTGTATGTGCCCGTCACCCAACTGGATCGCCTGCAAAAGTACATCGGCGGCGAGGGCAGCGCGCCGGCGGTGACGGCGCTGAAGAGCGGGCGCTGGGAGCAGACTAAGAAGAAGGCCAAGAAGTCCACCCAACTGCTCGCACGCGAGCTCATGCGTCTGTATGCGGCGCGGGAGCAGGCCGATGGTTTCGCCTTCTCCGCCGACAACGCATGGTTGAAGGAACTCGAGAACTCCTTCCGCTTCGAGGAAACCGACGACCAGTTGCGGGCCATCAAGGACACCTACGAGGATATGGGAAGGCCGATGCCGATGGATCGGCTGATCTGCGGTGATGTGGGCTTCGGCAAGACTGAGATAGCGATCCGGGCGGCCTTCAAGTCGGTCCTGGATGGCAGGCAGGTGGCGGTTCTCGTGCCCACCACGGTGCTTGCCCAGCAGCACTACAACACCTTCCGCGAGCGGCTGTCCCGGTACCCCGTCGAGATCGGCCTGTTGAGCCGGTTCCGAACCAAGGAGCAGCAGCACAAGCTCGCGTCGAGCCTCAAGGACGGCACGACAGACATCGTTATCGGCACTCACCGGCTGTTGAACTCGGACATCGGTTTCAAGAGCATTGGCCTGATCGTCATCGACGAAGAGCAGCGGTTCGGGGTCAAGCAGAAAGAGCGCCTGAAGAAGTTCCGCGAAGGCGTGGACGTGCTGACCCTCACCGCGACACCGATCCCGCGGACCCTGAACATGGGGCTGTCGGGCATCCGGGAGATCTCGGTCATCAACGATCCGCCCCAGGGGCGCGTGCCGATCCGCACTTTCGTGCGGGAGCGCGACGAGGCGCTGATCGCCGAAGGCATCAGGCGTGAGATCGCACGGGGCGGTCAGGTGTACTTCGTCCACAACCGGGTCAAGTCCATCGCCCACGTGGCCTCGGAGGTGCAGCGGCTGGTACCCGAGGCGCGCGTTGCGGTGGGGCACGGCCAACTGGACGAAGAGGACCTCGAGCAGGTCATGATGGCGTTCTACGCTGAAGAATTCGACGTGCTCGTTTGTACCACCATCATTGAAAATGGGCTGGACATCCCGAACGTCAACACGATCATTGTTGACGATTCGGATCGTCTCGGCCTCGCCCAGCTTTACCAGTTGCGCGGGCGTGTCGGGCGTTCCACACGGCAAGCGTACGCGTACCTGATGTACCGGTATCCCGAGCGGATGACCGAGGAGGCCGAGCAGCGGCTCGCCGCAATCGAGGAATTCAGCGAGCTGGGCAGCGGGTTCAAACTGGCGCTGCGCGACCTGGAGATCAGGGGCGCGGGCGACCTGCTGGGGGCCGAGCAGAGCGGCCACATGAGCGCTGTCGGCCTGGACCTGTACTGCCAGATGCTTGCGGAGGCGGTTAAGACCCTCAAGGGTGAGGATGTGCGCCCCGTTGAGGGCTATCCGTCGGTCGACCTGCCGATCGAGACTGTGATTCCAGCCAACTACGTGCCGGGTGAGAACCATCGCATCGGGCTTTACCGGCGGTTGGCGGCGATCGACAGTCAGATGGAACTGGATGCACTCAGGGAGGAGATGACCGACCGGTACGGCGAAATGCCCGAACCGGTTGACAATCTGCTCCAGATCGCCCGGCTGAAGATGAAGGCCGCGATGGCTAACGTCGCCGACGTCGCGACACAAAATGGCCGGGTCGTGGTGCGGCTGACGGAAGAGGGACGGTTGTCGCCGCGCGCACGGCAAGTCCTTGAAGGGCTGTTCAAGCCCACGCTGCGACAAGCTCGGAAGGGTGCTCGATCGGCATTGCCCAGGGCCTCGTTCAGCACGGCTCAGATCAGCTTCGGCTACGACCCCAAGAACAGGGGTCTGGCAATCAGACATCTCGACACGCTTCTCGACACGCTCTGCGATCGCTCACGGGCGCGGAAGAAGACAGCGCGTAAACCGACGGCTAAGGCAGCCGTGTGACGCAACAAGGCAGATTCACTATGCGCAAAACCGACGCTGGACCGAGCGAACCTGCGGCCGTTGGCGTGAGCTTTCACGACGGCGGGAAGGTGTACTTCTTCAAGCCGAACGGCATCGACCTCAGGCCCGGCGACCACGTCCTCGCGAAGACCGAGCGTGGCGTCGATATCGGTGAGGTGATCTCCGTCAAGAAGACGCTGACCGACGGCGATGATATCACCACGCCAATGAAGCCTTTGCTGCGCCGCGCTACTCGCGACGACACGCTACGCGAGCAGGTTTTGAGGGAACGGGAACGTCAGGCATCGATGCTCTGCCGCAAGAAGATCAAGGAGCACGACCTGCCGATGAAGTTGGTCAAGGCCGACTACACCTTCGACGGCAAGCGCTTGACCTTCTTCTTCAGCTCCGAGGGGCGCGTAGATTTCAGAGCTCTTGTCCGCGATCTTGCCGAGACGTTTGGGTGCCGCATTGAGCTGCGACAAATCGGCGTCCGTGACGAGGCGAAGATGCTCGGGGGGATCGGTCCCTGCGGAAGGCCCCTGTGCTGTGCCCAGTGGCTGCGTGAATTCGCCCCTGTCGGGATCAAGGTGGCGAAGGAACAGGGGATGTCGCTGAACCCCGCCAAGATCAGCGGCGTGTGCGACCGGCTGATGTGTTGTCTGTTGTATGAGCACGAAGTCTACAAGGACCTCGCTGAGCGCATGCCGAAGACGGGCGAGGAGGTCCGAGGCCAGGGACGGACCGGGCGGGTCAAGAGCGTCACCTTGTTGCGTGAGCGCGTATCCGTGGAGTTCCACGAGGCCGAGACGACCGAGATCGTCGAAGTGTCCGTGGCTGATCTGCGTCGCTCGCGCGGGTACTGGCGGCTGATCGGTACGCGTGAGGTCAAGCCGTTCTCTCCGGTGGACGCTCCGCCTGCCCGTGAACCGCGGCGTCCGGCGAAAACTGAGCCGAACGTGATTGTCCGCGAGCCGCGCCGGACTGACGAAGACCGTTCGGAGCCGGACAAGCAGTCTGGCGAAGAGACGAGCGAGAAGAGCAGCCCCGAGAAGGAAGGCCGGCGGCGCCGCAGGCCCCGTTCCCGCCGCTCGGGCGCGAAGCAGAAGACCGAGCAGAGCCAGGCGGCCACCACCCCGGAGAAGACGCAGGAGAAGGCGGCTGCCGGCGCTCAACCGGGCAAGACCGGCAAGCAGGGCGAGACGGCGGAGAAGTCCCAGCGCTCGGGCCGTTCGCGCAGGCGCCGAAGGCGGCCGGCCAAACGCGGCGAGGGCGGAGACGCGGGAGCGAAGGCCCAGGACCAGCAGGCCAAGCCCGCGGATGGCAAGCCGAAGGGCGAGCAGCCGCAGAAGAAGCAGCCGGACGCCGGCAGTGAAGCCAAGGGCGACAAGCCGGCGGGGCAGAGCAGCAAGCGGAAGAACTGGCGCCGGCGACGCCCACGAAGCCGTCCCAAGGGCGACGGCCAGTCGCCGGACAAGGCGCCGACCGGGGACAAGACGGGCAAAACGGGAGAATAGGCTCGACGCGGGTCGCCCGAGCACAGGACCAGCTGACCGCGAAGGGCACGAAAGCAGGGCTCAAGATCGTGGACAACAACCAGACGGCGGCCAGGTTCTACCTGACCACACCCATATACTACGTCACCGCCGAGCCACACATCGGCACCGGGTACTGCACCATCGCGACGGATGTCGCCGCCCGGTACCACAGGCTCCGCGGTGAAGATGTCCTGTTCGCTACCGGCGTGGACGAGCATGCCCAGAAGGTGCTGCGCGCCGCCGAGGCCGAGGGTACTCCCATCGACGAGTTCCTCGACAGGTTCGCCCACGTCTATCAGGAAGCCTGGAGTGCCCTGCACATCGATTGCGACCGCTTCATCCGCACCAGCGATGCGGACCACAAGGTCGCGGTTCAGGAAGTGTTTGCTCGCCTCCTCGAATCCGGCGACATCTACAAGTCCGAGTACGAGGGCTGGTACTGCGTCCCGTGCGAGACGTACTTCCCGGAAGGTGACCTGGTCGAGGGCAACTGCCCCGATTGCGGGCGCAAGGCTGAGAAGCTCTCGCAGGACGCCTACTTCTTCCGCACCTCACACTACGCGGATGCCTTAGTCAAGCACATCGAGGAGAATCCGGGGTTCATCCTCCCCGAGTCGCGTCGCAACGAGGTGCTCACCTTCATCAAGGGCGGGCTCAGAGACGCGTGTGTCAGCCGCAAAGGCACCGACCTCGGCATCCCCGTCCCCGGGGACGAAGAGCACGTTGTCTATGTGTGGTTCGACGCCCTCATCAACTACCTGACGGTCGCCGGCTACCCGGACCTGGATGACGCGACCTGGCCGCCTGACCTGCAGTTGATGGGCAAGGACATCCTGCCGCGCTTCCATGCAACGATCTGGCCGGCGATGCTCATGGGCCTCGGATTGCCGCTGCCTCGGATGCTGTTCGCGACCGGGTGGTGGCTGTCTGACGCGGGCGACAAGATCAGCAAGTCCAAGGGTAACGTGGTCGACCTGCTGCAGGTCGCGGAGCAACTGGGCGAGATTTCCGGATGCACCCAGCCCGTCGCGGTGGATGCGATCCGCTACTTCCTGCTGCGGGATGTGCAGTTGGGTCTGGACAGCTCGTTCTCGATGATGAACCTGCTCAACCGGTTCAACGGCGACCTCGCCAATGACCTGGGCAATATCCTGAATCGCACGCTTCCCCTCGTGGACCGGTTCCTCGGCGGGACCGTGCCCGAGCCCAACGACGGCA
>JALGSS010000151.1 GCA_029821745.1 Candidatus Zipacnadia bacterium | reverse complement strand
CGGTGATCGAGAAGGGCGGCGTGTCGGCGGCGTTGAGAACCTCGGCCTCCGCGACACGCACCTCGACCATCCCGGTGGGCATATCGGGGTTCTCGGTGCCCTCGGGGCGCTTCTGGGTCGTGCCCTTGACGGCGACGACGAACTCGCTGCGCATGTCCTGGGCGAGATCGTGGGCCTGGGGCGCTTCGGTCGGGTCGAAGACGACCTGGACGATCCCGTAGCGGTCGCGCAGGTCAATGAAAACGACGCCGCCATGGTCGCGCCAGCGATGGACCCACCCGTTCAGCGTGACCTCCTGGCCGACGTGGACTTCGACATAGCTGACCCTCCATTGGGACGACGATGGTCAGGAGTTCTTGTCAGTGTAGATGGTCGTGCTGAAGAAAGGTCAGATAGCCGTGGGGTGCCGATGTCGTGCAATCGGCGGGGCCCCACGGGTGCCCCAAATGCGGTGAAGCGGCCCTGCGGGGCCCCGGTCATAGAGACCGGGTACCGGTCTCGCTACCCCGCAGCTATCCAAGTGAGTCCTTCAACACAACCAGATTGTCGGGCCCGTCTGCCTCAAGCCCCCCTGCCACTCACTCCGTGCGCCCTTCCAGCGTGTACTTCTCCAACAGCCTCGCGTAGGTGGGGATCCGCGTCGCGAGGTACATGAAACCCACCAGGGACACCCCGAGCAGGATGACGAACCACTTGATTCCCCCACCAATGAAGTACAGGACAAGCCCGTAGAGCGCCATCGATTCTGCCAAGGCGCCGACCATGACTGTTGCGCTGCGAACGCCCTGAACCGTCTCTTTCGCCAGCATCTTGCGCTCGAGAATGAACATCGGCGCGAACAGGGCGATTGACAGGGCCAAGCAGCCGTAGCACAGCAGCGGCTGGGGCTCGGGCCGCTGGTAGCCCGTGCTCTCCAGGATGAACACCAGGGCGCCATAGACGAATACGGAAGCGGTGATGGCCCCCGTAATCACGTAGAGCGTGGTCACCTGCCGGCGCGCGACCCCAACCTTGTGACCGCACAGGGGACAGCAGCCGTCCGGCGGCAGTTGCGGAATCGCCTGATGGCAGTTCGGGCAGTCCATTGTCCCTCAGCCCCCTGCAGTCCTATTCCGGGCAGTGGAGGCGCTCAGCAAGCTCCGCCCTCGGCACTTCTACCTGATCGCCGGCCTCCAGGTCGCGCAACGCCACCACGCCCTTGACGATCTCGTCGTCGCCGAGGATGATTGCGTTCGCAAACCCGGCGTTATTGGCGTACTTCATCTGCGACCGCATCGAGCGCTGCCGATAGTCGAGGTCGGCCTCGATTCCGGCGGCACGCAGTTCAGCGACGAGCTTGACTCCCTCGTTCCAGGCGTCGTCGCCGAGAGTGATGACCAGATTGCCATGGCGCGGGCGGTCCTCGGCGACGAGTCCGAGGGCCTCGCGCACCAGCAGTATCCTCTCCAGGCCCATGCCGATCCCCACGCCGGGGGTTGATGGGCCGCCGCATGATTCCACAAGCCCGTCGTAGCGCCCGCCGCCGCCGATGCTGCTCTGGGCCCCAATGCCCTCTGCGACGAACTCAAACGCGGTCTTGGTATAGTAGTCCAAGCCACGAACGATGCGCGGGTCGATCTCGTACGCGATCCCCAGTTGCTCCAAGTGGCCCTTCACGCCCTCGAAGTGAGTGGCGCAGTCCTCGCACAAGGCGTCGAGCATTGTCGGCGCGCCGTCGGTGATGGCCTTGCAGCCCTCGACCTTGCAGTCCAGAATCCGCAGCGGATTGGTATCGAAGCGCCGCTGACAATCAGCGCACATCTCGGGCAGACGGTCGCGGACGGCGTTCTTGAGGGTCTCGATATACCCGGGGACGCACTCAGGACAGCCCACGGAGTTCAGCTTGAGCGTGACGTCTTCGATGCCCAGCGCCGCGAGGAAGGCCATGGCGAGGCCGACGATCTCCGCGTCCACCGCCGGATTGGCGCTGCCGATGGCTTCCAGACCGCACTGGTGGTGCTGGCGGTAGCGTCCGGCTTGAGGGCGGTCATAGCGGAAGATCGGGCCGATGTAGTACAGCTTCACGAGCCGGTCGCGATCCTGACCTCGCAGGTTGTTCTCAAGGTAGGCGCGGATGGCTGGGGCGGTGCCCTCGGCCCGGAGCGTCAGGCTGTGCCGGCTGCGGTCCTCGAAGGTGTACATCTCCTTCGACACGATGTCCGTTTCCTCGCCCACGGCGCGGATGAACAGCTCTGTCTGCTCGAAGACCGGCGTCCGGATCTCCTCGAAACGGTACCGGCGGCAGATCTCGCGGAAGGTTGCCTCCGCGCTCTGCCACTCTCCAACCTGTTCGGGGAGAATGTCTTGCAGGCCCCTGGGTCGCTTATATTTCATTCTAACAGGCTCCCACACATAAAACCGCCCGCGAGATTCGCGGGCTGTGAAGCGGCATGACCGGATAAGCGCAAGCGCCCCGTCATGCCGCCATCAATTATGATCGTCCGCTTCGGGAACTACGAGTTCGCCCTGCACGGCGGCGGTCAGGATCTCTTCGTAGTAGGGGTGACGGGAGAGAACGAAGACCTGGTAGGCGAGGCCGAGCAGGATGAGCTGCGTTCCCTCGGCAACGCCGAGGCCCGCCCAGACCGAGATAACGGCAGACACGGCGATTGCGCCGCCGATGGCCGTCAGCATGTTCGCCGAGGTGGCGATGCTCTTGAATGCGACCTCCGCCTGGGTCGCCAACTGGCTGCGGGTTGGCACGAATTCGTCGCCCCCGGCCGCTTGCCGGATGCGAAGGGCTGTGCGCTCCGAGTTCGTCCACCGCCCGTCGAGCCAGAAACCGATCAGGAACAAGCCCGCGCAGAGGGCAAGCACAGCCTGGAACCCGCGTTCGAGCACATGCTCATCCACGGTACTCGGGCTGGCCCAGACGGCGCTTACCGTGAGCATCAGGACAGCCGCGACTACCAGGGGACCGATGCCCCACATCAGCCACGCTCGCTGCATCTGTTGCCGGGCCTCCAGCACCTTGCCGTCCTGTTGGGTCGCCTTCTTCTTCATAGCACCGAAGCACAAATCGCAGCCACCACGCTCGACGCAGTGGCTGCGGCGTTGTTGATAACCTCTTGAGTATAGCACCAGCGCCGGGCAGCGTCAATTGCGTCGACGGGCTCGTGGATGACTGAATCAGCGGGAATCTGTATCCGGGAGGGGCACGAGACACCCGTGGCGAAACGGGCAGGGCCAAGACGCTGCGAACGGGACTTTCTGAGGAGACGAAGCGATGACCATTCACGATTTGTACACGTTCTTCGTGCGTAAGGGCATGGAGCTTGACCCGCGGAGCAGAGATGCCCTGGATGAGCAGATGACCCAGGCGCGATCCGCCTATGACGCCGCCGACGAGGGGGGCAAACTCGGCCTGGACACCGAACGGTTCACGAATCCCTATGGCGACACGCGGATCGTGCACGGAGACCCCGGGGCGCACGTCCGGCGCATCGTCTGCGGGATAGACATTGATGGGACGGAGATTCTGATGGCCGACCGACTCCGAGACCATGGGCGGCCGGTGGATCTGGTCTTGGGGCATCACCCGAGCGCGATCGGTGGGGCGCTGGGATCCCGGGTAGACACGATCTGGCCTCAGGTAGCCCTCTCTTCAGACTTCGGAGTCCCCGAGCACGTGGCCACGAAGCTCGTCCGCAAGGCCTCCCAGGGGGACGAGCGCAGTTACGCCGTGCGCGTGAACCAGATCGCGCAGGTTCTCGGGATTCCGCTTATGACCGTGCACAGCCCCGCGGACCTCTGCGTGTATCAGGAGGCCCAGCGCGTCCTGTCCGAGAATCGCCCCAAGACCGTGGGCGAGTTGGTGGAACTGTCGGATGGCTGGCCGGAGGTGCAGTGGCTGCGGGCGCAGGGGAAGGGTACCGAGATCGCCGTCGGCGACGCCCGGGACCCATTGGGGAAGGTCTACTGCGGCTTCTTCGGCGGCTGGAACCCCTCGCCGGAGCTCTTCGAAGCCCTGTGTGACGCCGCGTGCGGGACCCTCTGGGTGATGGCGACCAGCGAGGCCCTCAATGAGGTGGCCCGCAAGCGACACGCGAGCATCGTGGTGACGCCCCACCATCCCGCGGACAACATCGGCCTGAACCTGCTTCTCGACGCGGCCCAGGCCGAGCTCGGCGAGTTCGACATCATCGAGTGCAGCAACTTCAAGCGGATCGCACGCTGACAGCATAGCGGGATCGGCCACCCGCGAGAACCTACTCACCCCAGCGCAGAGCGACCTCGACCGCGGAGTTCGCGGATACCACCGTTCCCTCTGCTAGGGCCAGTCGCACTTCCTGACCTGCCCGGGTCACCTGCGCGGCGACTGCCCGTGAGTCGATCTGCACGGCTGCCGAGATCCTCTGTGCCTCCGCAGGGACCTCAAAGACCAGTTGGCGCAGCGGGATACGGCCGTACCGCACATCAATGCGTTCGGTCTGCGCCGTCGCGGTCCGTGTCTGGGTGAACAGCCCCCACGCCTCGGGCGCCGTGAAGAAGGAGCGGTGGTCCTCCGGTTGCCAGTTGGGCTTGAAGCCCAGCATCCCGGCCGGACCCTCGATAATGAGGCCCTGAGCGGCGATGATGAGCCCCCAGGAGCTCATGGCCCGGGCATAGAACTTGCCGCACTCCAGTTCGTTGAAGGGATTGCCGCCGGGGCCGCTGTTGAGCCCGTCGCGCCGCCGGCCGTCGTAGCGACTCCGCGCAGTGGAGACGATCTTGCGCGCCTGATCGATCATCCCCTCGTAGATCATCGCCCCCGCCGTCGAGTACTCAATGCCTGTCCACACCTCGTCGGCATAGATGATGAAGGGGTCGGGGCGCCCCCCTTGGGGCCACGTGCACATGAGCAGGCCGCCCTCGTCGTCGAGTACATAGCGCCTCGGGCGCTGCGTGAAGCCCGCTAATTCCTCCCGGAAGTTGTGCGTCATGATGGCCGACAGGCACGAGCGGATGCGGTCCTGCGGGTACAGGTAGCCCAGACCCACCTGGTGGGCCCACCACTGACCGAGAAGCTGGTCGCTGTGGCAGCCGGTGTTGTAGTCCCTCGCGGGACGATCACCCGGAATCTGGATGTAGTACTCCCCGTTCCAGAGTTGCTCGTCCTGGTTCGTCATCCCCGCCTCGCGAATCTCGCGCCAGCGGGCCGCGGGTTCGGGTTCGTCCATCACCGTGGCCATGCGTTCCGCAGCCGCAAGAGCCGCCAGATACTGGGAGCCGATGAATGTGTTCGCGCCGGCAACGCTGCAGTCGTACGTGTTGGGCTGGTGGCCGCCCGGGACGCCGTCGTGATCGCTGTCAATGCGCTCAATGAGCCAGTCTGTCGCCAACTTGAGGCTGGGCCACACACTCTCCAGGAAGGACGTATCCGGGCTCATCTGGTACTCGCGGTAGGCCGCCATGATCGCCGCCGCTTGCCCGTCGATGAAGGCCCCGTGGGCGCTGTGCTGACGGTGCGAGGTCTCGCCATCCTCGTGCATGTAGACCAGCAGGTCCGACTGGCGCATGTTGCGGCCCAACTGCGGGAACAGTCGCGCGTGAGACTGGGCGTAGTTCCACACATGGGTGCAGTTGAGCGGGCAGCACCCATACGAGCCCTCAAAGCCCCCGAAATACCCATCCTCCGCCCACCACACTGTCGGCCCGCGGAAGATCACGGACTGCGAGCCGGCCGCGTCGAGCCACTCGGGGGGCAGATTCGACTGGTAGAGTGTCGTGTGGTACAGGTTTGTGAGGCCCCATAGTGAGCCGATGCGCTCGTTCACCCGTCGGGCCACTGCCAGGGCATCAGGGAACCGGCGGCTGTACAGGTTCCCGACGTGGCCGCCCAGGCGCTCTACATTCGGCACGTGCCAGGTAATCACGAAGGTCGCGGTGCGTGATTCGCCGGGCGGGACCGTCAGCGGACTGATTACCGCACCGTTGACGCCCGGGTCGGGTCCATCCGGCAGCGCACCAGCCTGAGCGAACCCGGTCACGAGAGTATCGCCATTGGTCCACGGGGAGCCGGTGGCACTGTCGTCCGGCGAGGTCAGCGCCAGCGAGCCGAAGTTCGCTGAAGCCGGGGTCAGGCGCTCTCCCGCGGCCAACGGCTCCCCGCGCGCGACCTCCAGGAGGGGCTGGACCCAACTCGCCGGCAGGTCGGACGCCAGGCAGAGCACTGCGGTCGCTTTCCCCAGGCCCCCCTTGATGATGAGCGGGTCGCCGCCCGGGGCTGAGGCGAGGACTTCATACCGCTGGGCGAAATCGGGGATGTTCGGGATACGGGTGTAGCGCCGCACGACCCACGGGTCTGCCGGGGTACGAGCTGCCAGAGCGCCCGCCGGCGAGGCCGTCACGCCTGCCGCCGATGTCACGACCGTCACGCCCTCCATAGGCCAGTTGAGATGCTTTGAGAGCAGCGGATAAGCCCGGTCGCCCTCCAGCGCCATGTTGGACCGGACATTGCTGAAGAAGATGTGGTCCACGTTGATGTGGCCCCATCCGCCGGAGTGGCGGTCGATAATCTCGAACCAGGCCTGCTTGCCCACGAACTCACTGACATCCCACCACGAAAGCTCGAGCCGCTCCTCATTCTTGCCGGTGGCCGCGCGCACAACGTCTTCGCCCACCCGCAACTGCAGACAGGTCTGCCCGACGTACGAACCGCCGCCGATCATAAACCCGATGAAGGGCTTCTCGATCGTGAACGCGTCCGATACGAGCTCGCCTTGAGGACCGTCGCCCGGGTTGAACGTGTTCACCAGCCCGCCGCCGATGAAGCCACTGACGCGCTGCTGCCCTGGGGACGTTCCTCGGCTGGGGCTCTTGCCGAAGCCGTCGCCCTTCACGACCCACCCTTCATACGAGTCGCCCTCGAAGTCTTCGAAGATCTCGATGCCCTCGGCGCGCTCCTTCTCCTTCAGAGCCGCAAGGGTGTCGAAGAACTCGGGGGTGAGACCGCCCACGAGCGCCGCGCCGCCGTCGCGCATCAAACCACCCAGTTGCTCCACCCGGGTCTCGAAGCTCTGCCGGTCCTCCACTGCGCCGTCCGGGGGTACGAGACGGTCGAGCCATACGAGAGCCTGTCCGGGCATCTCGCGGCCGGTCGCGCTGCGCACCTTCACGAGGCCGGGAGCCAGCGGACCCGTCCCCTGGTGCATGAAGACGCCCGCAAACGCGTCCTCACTCACGGCGTCCGTGAACGGGCCTCCCGGTACGGCCATACCCGCTTCGGCGGGAACCGACAGGGCGTTGTGCAGGCTGCCCAGGACCTGTACCTGTACCGGTGCCTCGCCCCCGTTGGTGGCCGTGACACGGAAGACCGCGCACGGCAACGCGGAGTTCGCTGTGTCGGTGGGAATGAGGGGATTGAAGCCCTCGAGGCGGACACTGACCGGAAGCTCTGGGTCGTCGAAGGTCAGCCGGGCGATGGGGTAGCCGCCTTCGAACTCCAGGGAGCGCATGGGCTGGAAGCCGGGTTGCCCCACGGTCTGCAGGGCGCGGACAACCGGGCTGGCCCCTTGCGCCTGGGCTCGAATGGCGAAGAAGCTGTCGGGTATCTGCCGCTCATCGTAGTTGTTGAAGATCTGCCAGACGCGCAGTCGTCCCTGGCCGTCGAGCCAGATGGTGCCCGTGCCGATGCCCCCGATGGGCATGAGGACGTATTCGAGGTTCTCGCCCTGGTACGTGCGTGGCTGAGAGACAGGCGCGTCGGCGGCCCAGTTCCGCGCGGACAGGATCGGGGGCGCGGGGTCTCTGCTGCCTGCTGACCACGGGGCGTCCCACTCAGCGGCCTGGGTTGCCGGGATCGCCAGCGCGAGTAGCCACCCAACCGCCGCCAAACGCCATGAGCCTGGTCGGAAAACGCGTAGAGTCGTCATGGGTCCGCCTCCTGTCAAGGGCCGGTTGTCAAGGGGATACGCGAATGCGCGTAGATGTGGCAAGGACTTCGCGCCCGGGACCAGTTAAGTCCCGAGCGCGCACCTGTCGACGGCCTTCCCGCTCAGGGCGAGAAGGGGTTCGTGCTGTTCGGCTCACTTCGTTAGCTGCGGGGTAGCGAGACCGGTGCCCGGTCTCTATGACCGGGGCCCCACAGGGCTGGACAGCCATGCTGAGGGCATCCGTGGGGCCCCGCCGATTGTGCGACATCGGCACCCCACGGCTAGTTCGCGCTTTTCAGCACAACCAGGAGTTCGGCTGCTACTCAGCGGCCTCGGCCTTGATCTCTTCGCCGCCGCTCGCCACGTTGTCGGGCGTGAACTTGCGGGTGCCGAGGGTGATGTTCTTCGGCACGTCCTCGCCTTCCAGAACCCTCAGGGCGATCTCGATGGCTTCTTTGCCGCCGGTTGGGTACTGGAAGGTGGCGTCCAGGATGCCCTCCTCGACATACTTAACGCCCTCATGGGGCAGAGCGTCGATGCCGATGAACTTGATCGTCTCCTCGCGGCCCTCGCCCTCTTGCTTCGTGGCGAGATACGCGCCGTGGGCGCTGGGGTCATTGTGCCCGTAGACCGCGTCGATCTCCGGGAACACAGCCAGGATGGAGTTCATCTCGCGCTGGGCTTTGTCCTCAAGCCACTCGCAGTCCGAGGAGCGGATGATCTCGATCTCGGAGCCTTCAATGCCCTCCATGAACCCCTTGTGCCTCTCGCCGGCGGGTGTGGATGTTGCGAGGCCCTGGAGCTCGACCACCTTGCCCTTGCCGCCGAGCAGCTCCACCATGTACTTGCCCGCCTCGCGGCCGATCAACACGTTGTCGCCGCCGATGAAGCAGGTGTAGTCGTCGCCCTCGATCTTGCGATCCAGGACGATGACCGGGACGCCGGCTTCCATGGCTTCAGCGACGGGCTTCGTGAGCGGGACGGCCTCCTTCGGGCTGATGATGATCAAGTCAACGCCCTGGGCGATGAACTCGCGCACCTGTGCCTGCTGCTGCTCGCTCTTGTTCTGGGCGTCCTTGAAGATGACG
>JALGSS010000150.1 GCA_029821745.1 Candidatus Zipacnadia bacterium | reverse complement strand
CGGCGTGTAACCAGACTGACTGACGGGACCATTAGGAAGGGCGGGCCTCGGCCAATCGACAGCCACCAACCCCCAGGGGGAGTGAGACGTGCCGTCTAACACGACATGCCATCGAGAATCGCTTGCACGGGTTGTGCGGGCCTGCGTCGCGGCCGGTCTGATTACTGCGGTCGGCACGCTTGCCCTCCCGGTATCGTGCGATGAGACGGGCGTATCGACCGTCCGCGCGCTCACGCCCGACAGCGTCACGCTGACCCAAGTGGGCGTCGGTGTGGCCACGGGGGCCGATGAAGGCGCCAGTGGGGCTGCGGACACGGCAACCGGCGAGACCGTGCTGGGAGAAGTGCCCGGCGACGGTCCGGATCTTTCCCGTAGTGTGTCTGAGTCCGAGCCACTTGTTCTGACACCTGAGGGCGCCGCGCGTCTGGCCGTCCGCGACAGCCTGGACCTGCAACTCAGCGCCGCGAACATCCGCCGCGCCGAGGCCGATGTGATCCGCGCCTTGGGGCTCGCCGAGTTCGGCGTAAGCGCGTCGGGTTCCTACGGGCGCAGCGGTCCGTCGCACGGCAGCGATCCTGACAGCGAGTCAGAACGCATTTCTTTCACCAAGCAGTTGTACATCGGCGGGCGTCTCGAGCGCAGCCAGGCTGTTGCCAAGGCGTCCCTCGCCACAACGCATCTGAACAGGGATGTTGTGGCGCGCGTGCTGGACCTGTCCGCTCGAGAGTTGACATACGAGGTACTGCGGGCCGAGCAACTGCTGCGGGTCGCCGTCGAGCAGGCGAACGCGATGGCAGAGCACCTCGAACTGAGCAAGCAGCTCCTGGAGGCGGGGACTGTCGCCCGCTTCGAGGTGGTCCAAGCGGAGACCGAGCTGGCTCGGGCGCAGGGCGAAGTCATCGCCGCCCGGACGCAACTTGAGAGCCGCCTTTCGACCCTCAAGCGCCTGCTCACGGTCAAACAATACCGGCCAGTCATCGTCCAGCCAGGTGAGACTCCGGAGCTTCCCGGCGGCAGTGAGCGAGAGCTCACGGAATTGGGCCGGAGCCGACGCCCCGAGGTCCTGGCAGCCGCCGCCGGCGTTCGTTCAGCCGAAGCGCGGCTGAGACTGGCCTTTGCGTCCCGGAACGTCTCGGTGGACGTGGGTGGCAGCCTGAATCGCAACGGCAGCTCGGCCGCGCGTGACGAATGGACGTGGCAACTGTCGATCAGCGCCACGAAGCCGATCTTCGACCGGCGGGGTGAGGAGAGCGAGGTCAAGTCGGCCAAGGCGAGTCTCGACGCCGCCAAGGTCGACTTGGAGCAGACGAAGGAAGACGTCGCCCTGGATGTCACCCAGGCCGTCATCGCCGTGACGGACGCCAGGGAGCGGCTTCGCGTAGCGGATCAGGGCATGATCGAGGCCCAGGAACGCCTCAGCATTGCGCGGGTCCGGTTTGAGACGGGGTACGCTCTGGGCATCGAGGTACTCGACGCCCAGACGGCACTGACCGCTGCACAGGTCGAGCAGATCAATGCCGACTACAACCTTCAGGTGGCCGTCGCGCAGCTCCGTTCGGCCATCGGTCTCTGGGCGCAGAAAGAAGACTGACGCGAATCCTCTGTGACGCACGCCATCCTGCTGACGCAGCATCGGGGAGTCTTGTATGCGACGCTTTAAGCTGAAGCGCTTCATCTGGCCGATCATCGGTGTGCTTGCCGTCGGCGGAATCTACTACTGGTACACCAAACGAAAGAAGAACGGCGAGGAGCCGCCGCCCGTCACAGTGCAGGTGGAACGACGTGACATCGTGGTGTCGGTCGCGGCGACCGGTGACCTCGAGCCCCTGACCACCGTAGACGTGAAGGCCAACGTAGCGGGTGAGATTGTCGAGCTCGTGGTGGACCGCGGCGATCCCGTGAGCCGGGGCGATCTGATTGCGAGAATCGATCCGACTGAGACCCAATCCGCGTTCGACCAGGCGCGCGCCGATGTGACATCAACGGGCGCCCGTGTCCGCGAGGCGCAGACGGAACTCGATCGGCAGCGCCAGACCACTGCGGCCCAGATCCGCGCGTCTGAGGACTCCTACCAGACTGCCCTGGCGCGGGTGAAGCAGGCGGAGAGCTCTCTTGTCTACCAGAAGCGGAAGACAGAAACCAACATCCTGCGCGCCCAGGAAGCGCTGAAGTCCGCCCAGGCACGGGTGAGGCAAGCCGAGTCGCGAGCGGGGGCTCAGCCGCAGATCACCCAGTCCTCCATCGACCGGGCCGACGCCGAGGTCCGCGCCGCCGAGCAGATGCTCGCGCGTCTGATTGAGGCGACGCACCCGCAGGAGAGGGCCTCCACGCGCAGCGGCGTGGCAGCGGCGCGCGTGACCTTGAGCAATGACAAGAACAATCTGGCGCGCGTTCAGAAGCTCTACGAGCGCGGGGGCGCGTCGCTGCAGGACCTTGAGGCCGCCCAGAAATCCCTGGCGGACGCCCAGGACCGGTACGACACGGCGCAAGCGGCGTCGGATACACTCGAGAGAAAGCACGGTTCGGAGATCGCGGAGGCCAAGGCTCGTTTGGAGCAGGCCCAAGCGTCGGCGGACACGGCCAGAGCGAACAGTGTAGACATCTCAATCGCTCAGGAGGAACTCGAAGCGGCGCTGGCCGCGGTGCGGGAAGCAGAAGCGGCGCTGGCTGCCGCAGAGGCTGAGAAGGCCCAGGACATCGTGAAGCTGGAGGAAGTCCGGGCCACGCTGGCTCAGGCGGAGGAGTCCCGGTCGCAGCTCCGGGTCTCGCGGGCGAACGCTCTCAGCGCAAAGAAGGCCGTGTACCAGTTGACGGACGCGCGCGCACAGACTCAACGTTCGCAGGCGCAACTGGACAACGCCACGAAGAACTTGGGGTACACCACGGTCGTGTCTCCGCGCGACGGCGTGGTCATCGACCGCTATGTTGAGGAAGGCACTGTTATCACCTCGGGGCGGTCGTCGATCGCCCAGGGAACGAACATCGTGACCCTCGCCGATACGAGCCAGATGTTCGTGCTCGCCGAGGTCGATGAAGCGGATGTCGGCCAGGTCAAGATCGGGCAGCTCGTCGACATCGAGATCGAGACCCTCGGGGAAGAGATACTCTCGGGACATGTCATCCAGCTTTACCCGAGAGGTGAAGTGATCGAGAACGTCGTCATCTTCAAGGTACGCATCGCTGTGGACAAGCCTGACCTGCGACTGCGCCCCGGCATGACCGCAGAGGTTTCGATCATCAACGCTCGCAGGAAGAACGTGCCGGCGGTTCCCATCGACGCCGTCTTCCAGCAGGAGGGCGAGTCCTTCGCTGAGGTGCTGCGGGGCGAGGAGCGCGAGACGGTGCCCGTGAAGACGGGACTCGCGGACTTTGAGTACATCGAGATCATTGAGGGCCTCAAGGAAGGCGATCAGGTGATCGTCGAGGGCAACTCATTCGGCGGAATGGGCGGCCCCGGAGGACCGGGCGGCCGGACCATGGGTCGCATGATGCGGATGGGAGGCCGAAGGCGCTAACGTGATGCCGGTTATAGAGCTTAGAGATGTTGAGAAGACCTACTACGTCGGCGAGATGGACGTGAAGGTCCTGCGCGGGATCAGCTTCACCATCGGCGATGGTGAATTCGTGAGCATCATGGGCCCGTCGGGATCGGGCAAGTCGACGCTCATGAACGCCCTTGGGTGCCTCGATCAGCCCACGGGTGGCACGTACTTGCTGGACGGCACGGACGTTTCCGCCCTTGACGACGACGACCTTGCGCGGATCCGCAACGAGAAGCTCGGGTTCGTGTTCCAATCGTACAATCTGCTGGCAAGGACCTCGGCTCTGGCGAATGTCGAACTCCCTCTGCTTTACTCGCACAACGGCAGGGATCGCGAGGAGCGGGCCGTCCAGGTTCTGGATCGTGTTGGGCTGGCAGACCGGATGGACCACGTGCCCTCGCAGTTGTCAGGTGGGCAGCAGCAGCGCGTGGCCATCGCCCGGGCGCTCATCAACGAGCCCAAGATACTCCTCGCGGACGAGCCCACCGGGAATCTTGACAGCAAGACAGGCGAAGAGATCCTGCAATTACTCGAAGATCTGAACGCGGAAGGCACGACGATCATCATGGTCACCCATGATGAGCACGTGGCGGCGATCTCCAGGCGCATCGTCCACATCTTGGACGGGCTTGTGGAGCGAGACGAGACCGTCGTCAACGGACAGCTATCGGGCGACGGTGACGCAGGAGGTGGCGGAGAATGAGCCCGTGGGAAGCGACGCGCGTTGCACTCGTGGGGATCAAGGCAAACAAGATGCGCTCGATTCTGACGATGCTTGGGGTCATCATCGGTGTGGGCTCCGTTATCACGATGATCGCTCTGGGGAAGGGAGCCAGCGCAGACATCACCGAGCGTATCCAGGGCCTCGGGACGAACCTGCTGATCGTGTGGCCTGGGGCCGCACGGCAAGGGCGTATGTGGGGGGGCGTGGGGAGCCGCGATTCCCTGAAGCTGTCGGACGCGGAAGCCATCGTGCGCAAGTGCCCCAACGTCGCTGCAACAGCCCCTCGAGTCAACGGTTCAGTACAGGCCAAGTGGAGGAACCGGAACACCCAGACCAGTGTGCTCGGAACCACCCCCGAGTACGTGGACGTGAGCAATCATCCCACGACGAGTGGGCGCTTCTTCAATGACGGCGAGGTCAGGGCCAGGCGGCCGGTGTGCGTCATCGGCACCACGGCCCAAGAGAACCTGTTCGGGCGCAACGACCCGGTGGGGCAGAAGATCCGCCTCAAGAATATCACCGTGCAGGTCATCGGCGTGCTCTCCTCCAAGGGCGGCGGAAGCTCGTTTCGTGACCCCGATGATCTCATCGTGGTTCCCATCAGCTTCGCGATGGGGCGGATATTCGGCAAGGATCACCTCGACCAGATCTTCGTCATGGCCAGAGACACAGGGTCTCTCGGAGCCGCCACCGAGGAGATCAACAAGCTCATGCGCCGGCGTCACCGCATTCGGCCGGGCAAGGACGACGACTTCAATGTTCGCGCCCAGAGCGAAATACTCGAGACCTTCGGCGAGACCGCGAAGACCTTCACCGTGCTGCTGGCCGGCATCGCCGCCCTGTCGCTTCTCGTGGGCGGTATCGGCGTCATGAACATCATGCTGGTATCGGTCACGGAGCGCACCCGGGAGATCGGCATCCGCAAGGCCGTGGGCGCCCGGCGTATCGACATCATGATGCAGTTCGTCGTGGAGTCCCTGACGCTGTGCATGGTCGGTGGGCTGATCGGGGTGGCGCTTGGGATTGGCGGCGCGGCAGTCATCGCGAAGATGGGTAGCTGGCGAACCATCGTCAGCCCGGGCTCGATTCTCCTGGCCTTCGGCTTCTCAGCGGCGGTGGGCCTGGTCTTCGGCGCGTACCCGGCTCACAAGGCGTCGTGTTTGCACCCCATTGAGGCTCTTCGGTACGAGTAGTTCCGCGCGTGAGTTACGGTTGCTGACCGCCTGGTGGCTCACTTAGCACCGGGCGGCAACGGTGCCGCGAAGCCGTCGCCGAACCATGTGCTGACTTGCTCTCCCATGTGGCCCGTCTGCAGGAGCCGGTCCCCTCAAGTTGCTTGAAGACCCTCGGCGCGACTGTGCTATAGTTACGTGCTGTGTGAGCCTCACGGCATTGCCGTGGCTCAGAGATCGACGAGCAATACTCCGATGGCGGGTGACCCACTTGCTCAAGAAGACTGACGCAGACGCTATCGAGGAATTCGGAACTGACGAGAGCGGCATCTACCAGGCGGAGGGCGTCGAGGCCGTGTGGTATCCGCAGACCGAGGCCGAGGTCGCCGAGGTGCTTGCCGAAGCCAACCGTTCCGGACGCCTGGTGACGACCTCGGGCGGAGGCACGGGGATCACCGGCGGGCGCGTTGCGCTACACGGCGGATGGGTCCTGGCAACCCAAGATCTCGCCGAGCCGATGGCGCGAGATTGCTCCCGCATTACCCAAAACCAGTTCGGCCGCGAGTACTGCATCTACCTGGACGAAGAGAACGCCGAGGTCTACGCGCCGGCGGGCATCCCGCTTGAGCTACTCGGGGAGATGCTCCCCGAGCCGCTCCTGTATCCCCCCGATCCGACCGAGAAGAGCGCCTTCCTGGGCAGCACCATCGTGACGAATGCGTCTGGAGCTCGAACCTTCCACTATGGGGCCACGCGCGACTGGGTGCTGGGCCTGCGGGTCGTGCTTCCCACCGGCGACATTGTGGCCGTCAGCAGGGGCGAGGTGAAAACGGCCGACGGAATACTGCGATTCACGGCAGAGTCCGGCACTGAGTACACGGTTCCGGTGCCGACCTATCCAATGCCCGAGATGAAGAACGCCGCCGGGCTGTACAGTGCGCCGGACATGGACCTGGTGGACCTGTTCATCGGCAGCGAGGGGTTACTGGGCGTCATCTCCGAGGCCCGGCTGCGGCTTGCCCAGCGCCCTGAGGAGATGATCGGTCAGATCGCCTTCTTCGCCAGTGAAGACGACGCCATGGGCTTCGTGAATGACCTGCGCGAGGCGGCCAAGTCCGGGGCGATGACCGTTCTGTCCATCGAGTACTTCGATGCCGGCTCACTGGATTTCATGGAGTACGAGCCGGTGGAGGGCAAGGGCTACTGCGCGGTCTACTGTGAAGCGGCCGGATCGCTGGATGAGCTGGACCCGCTGCTGGAGGCCCTCGAAGCGCACAATTGCGTGGAAGACTGGTTCGCCGAGACGCCGCGCGATGAACAGGAGCAGAAGGAGTTCCGGCATTCCCTCCCTGATGCCGTGAACAGCTATCTGCGGCGACACGGGAGCCAGAAGCTCGGCACCGACATGGTCGTGCCCCCGGACAAGTTCCCGGAGATGCTGGCGAACTACCGGGCGGCGGGAGAGGCCTTCTCTGAGCAGTTCCCGCGCGACGGAAAGCACGTCGTCATCTTCGGGCACATCGGCAACTACCACGTCCACGTCAACTTCATCACCCACAGCGAGGCGGAGTTGAGCTTCTGCAAGGGGCTTTACGGGAAGCTGGCGCAGCAGGCCGTGGCCCTGGGCGGGACGGTCTCGGGTGAACACGGCGTGGGGAAGAAGACCATCCTCGTAAACGGGCGCAGCATCCCGTATCTTGAGGTCATGATCGGCGCCGGAGGGCTGATGCAGATTGCCCGCGCGAAGAAAGCAGTGGACCCGAACCTGATCCTCGATCTGGGGAATATGGTACCGCGAGAGTACTTCGCCAATGTGTGACGGGTCGACACGCACGGCAACGAAGCCGCGGAGCGCATCGCGCGGCTTTCTTCGTATCCGCGGCCGTCTGCGCGGCGCCGAGCGCTACGCGCTGAATTCCCGGAGCGCGTCGAACATCGCCAGCAGGTTCTCGACCGGCGTCCGGGGCTGGATGTTGTGGATCGTGTTGAACACGAATCCACCTCCCGGCGTGAAGATCTCGAGCCGTTCGAGGACCTCCGCACGGACCTCCTCCGGCGTGCCGAAGGGCAGCGTTCTCTGGGTGTCGATGCCGCCGCCCCAGAAGGTGATCCGGTCGCCGAAGTCGCGCTTCAGGGGCCCCGCCTCCATCCCGTCGGCGGAGCATTGGACGGGATTCAGAATGTCGAAGCCCGCGTCGATGAAATCCTCGATCAGCGGTCGGACGCCGCCGCACGTGTGGATGAACGTCTTCCATGCCGTGTTCGCGTGAACCCAGTTGTTGACGGCCTCGTGGAAGGGCTTGAAGAGGGCGCGGTACGTCTCGACTGATATGAACGGCCCGCGCTGGGTGCCGAAGTCGGTGCCCGTCACCATCAGAACCTGGACGCGATCGCCCACGACGGGGGCGATGCGCTCCAGATTGTCCAGGCCGATCTCGCATTGCTTCTCGAACACCGCGTAGACGTAGTCCTGGCGGGCCACGGTGGAGATGTACCATTCCTCCACGTCGCGGATGCCCTTCGGATGCTTCAGGAAGGGCGCGGGCACGAGGGCGATGTCGCCGAAGCCCGTGCCGCCGAAGTTGGCGACGACGGCCAGGTCGGTCGACGAAAACAGCGTCCCCGAAAGCTCTCCGTAATCCCGCAGATCACTGTCCGAGATGGGCTCGAACTCCTCCAGGTTGTCGGCGGGGTCAAGCCGGTCCTCGTCGATGGGCTCCTGGCGGACGATGGTATCGAAGTAGTAGCCACCCTCGGGCATCCGTCCGCTCGGCGGGGCGGAATGGTCGCCTTCCGGGTACTGCAGGATGTCCCCGTTGCTCTCCGGCTCCGTGTTGAACCCGCCCGGCACAAGCACGGGTGTCCCGTCCATCAACTCCCATTCCTTCCAGTTCTCGGCCCGGTACCCGAAAAGAGTCTCGGGCGCGCCAAGCCCCACCGTGTCGATGCCCAGGGCCTCGCGCAGGTCATCCGTGACCTCGCCGAGCATTTGATACGGTTCGATGACTTTGACCCGATCCCCGGGCTGGTCCAGGCCGA
Organism: Candidatus Zipacnadia bacterium; assembly: GCA_029821745.1. GTDB lineage: Bacteria > Armatimonadota > Zipacnadia > Zipacnadales > JABUFB01 > JALGSS01. Next base: position 761 of record JALGSS010000150.1, on the reverse strand, counting down.
GTGCCAGGCGTAGCTTCGAGAGGAGTGTGATTCAGGGCAGCGGCGATGCGTTCTCGGCTAGTCACGTCGGGTCACCTCTTGGGGCGCACAGTCTGACTTTCTACACGCATGGTTCGCGGCGCGGGATGCATTTCCTGCTGCGGCGCGAGGGTGGGCAGGACAATTGGCTCGGGAGTCGAAAGCTAGCGCAGACTGGTGGACTGACTGGTGTTGACTAGTGGCAGTTCGCGTCACAGCCCAGAGAGTCCACGCTTGCTGCCCGGATCCCGAGCGCGCGGGTGGCAAAGCGGAAGGCCGGATCTCCCGCTGGGAGCCGCGCGAGAAACGGGGTCTGGGGCTACGGCCCCAGCGAGGTGCAGGGGCAGAGCCCCTGCGATGTTATGACGCGGACCTATGCAGTTGACTATGAGACGATGGAGGCAATCATGCCGAAGGAAACGATGACACCGCGAGAACGGTGGCTTGCCGCACTGAATCATGAGGAGCCTGACCGGATCCCGATGGACTACTGGGCAACGGGAGAGGCCACGGCGAAGCTAGTCGCCCATCTGGGATGCGCGGACGCCGCAGAGGCCTTTGAGCAGCTCCACATCGACACGCCGGTGAACGTTGGTCCGCGCTACGTCGGCCCGGCGCTCGAGCCGAGCACCGATGTATTCGGGTGCAAGAGCCGGGTCGTGGACTACGGAACAGGGGCATACAGCGAGTGCGTCTACAACCCACTGGCCGAGTGCGAGTCCGTGGAGGAGATAGAGGACAAG
>JALGSS010000149.1 GCA_029821745.1 Candidatus Zipacnadia bacterium | reverse complement strand
ATGACCTGGGCCGACCCCGAGGAGCCGCGCATCACCTTCGAGGTCGAGAGCACCACGGCCTACGTTCAGGTTCCGGCGGGCAACTACGAGAATTGCGTCAAGATCGTCGAGACCGTAACCGGCGTTGACTTCGTGGATGTCACGATGACCTGGTACAAGCCTGGTCTCGGGCTCGTGTGGACGCAGTACTGGGCCGACGGCGTACTCCAGACGGAACAGAAGCTGACCCGGTTCGATCCGGGGATATGATGGGCCACCATGGTCTCGGCGGAACCGGTTTCTGAGGCCTATTGCGGGTCGTCGAATCCGATGCGAAGCGCCCCGATCTCGGAGCTCAGGGGGATGACTTGGCCCGAGAGGGCCGGCTATGAAAAAGGTACTCATCGTAGACGACAATGAAGCCGTAATCGCTACACTCAGAACAGTACTCGTCCGTTCCGACTACGAGGTCGTCGAAGCTCAGGACGGGCAGTCGTGCCTCGCGGTGGCCGGGTGCGAGCAACCGGATGTCATTCTCCTTGACTGGCTTCTCCCCGACTTTGAGGGCCCGGACCTGATGGGCAAGCTGCGGGAGGTCTCCACCGCGCCGTGCATCATGATCACCGCTCAGGATACGGTGCATCACTGCGTGGCGGCTCTCGAGGCCGGGTGCGACGATTTCATCGCGAAGCCGATCCGACCGGACGAGCTTCTCCTGCGCCTCCACCGGCTGATCGGTAAGTAACCGACGGCGCCCTGAGCGCCGCTCCAGAACAACGAACGCCCAGCTCGTGTGAGCCGGGCGTTGTGCATATGTGCGGGGCGATCCCTGCCGCGCCCCTCGTGTCAGTAATCGCGAACCAGTTGCGCTGCCGCTCGGCCGATGTCCTCCCAATCCGGCGTCGCGGCCTGCTCGAGCACTCGGCTTGACGGTACGGGAATGTCCATCGCGGCGACCCGTGTCGGGGGGGCCTGCAGGTAGTCGAAACAGTCCTCGACGATTCGCGCGACGATCTCCCCGGCAATGCCGCCGGTCTGGTTCCCCTCCTCAACCACAACCACGCGTCCGGTTTCCTCCACTGACGCGGTCACCGTCTCGATGTCCAGTGGGGCCAGAGTTCGCAGGTCGATGACCGCCGCCTCAATGTCATGTTCAGCGAGAGCCTGCGCGGCCTTGAGGGCCTCCTCGGTCATCCGCGAGTAGGCGACAATGGTGACGTCGGCGCCTTCACGGGCGATCCGCGCCTCGCCGAGGGGTACCGTGTAATCTCCCTCCGGCACGTCGCCTCGGCGGCCGTAGAGGATTTTGCTCTCGATGAACATCACGGGGTCGTCGCAGCGGATGGCGCTCTTGAGCATCCCCTTGGCATCCACGGGCGTCGCGGGGGCCGCAACCACGAGGCCGGGCGTCGCGACCAGCCATTTCTCGAGGGATTGGGAATGCGTCGGACCGTACCCGCGGCCGGCTCCCGCCGGTGTCCGCAGGACCATGGGGACCTTCGCCTGCTCCCCGAACTGGTAGCGGAACTTGGCCGCGTGGTTGGCGATCTGGTCCATCGCCAGCGTGATGAAGTCCATGAACATGATCTCGACGACAGGGCGCAGGCCGGTCAAGGCGGCGCCGACCGACACACCGACGAAGCCGCCCTCGGAGATAGGCGTGTTACGGACGCGTTCGGTGCCGAATCGCCGGGCAATGCCCTCGGTGAGCTTGAATGCGCCACCGTACTCGGCGATGTCCTCGCCCAGCAGGATGACTCGCTCGTCGCGCTCCATCTCCTGCTCGATTGCTTCGCGGATGGCGTGAGAGAAGAATAGCTCTCGCATGGTCGTATCGGCGCTCCGTGAGGGCCGGCCGGCTCAGAAGTCGGCGAACAGGTTGTCGGCAACGGTACTGGGGTCCGGGTCGGGGCTCTGTCGGGCGAACTCGATGGCGTCGTCGATCTGTGCGTGTGCGCAGCGGCGAGCGGCCTCCAGCTCGTCTTCGTCGGCCATCTTCTCGGCAAGCAGCCACCCCTGCATGACACGTAGCGGGTCGCGGGCGGCCCATTCTTCCTCTTCGGAGTCGGGACGGTACTCGCACGCATCGCTCTTCGAATGACCGCAGAGCCGGTACGTCATCGCCTCGACGAGAGTAGGGCCACTTCCCGCGCGCGCGCGGTCCGCGGCTGCTCGGATCGCCTCGCGTACACCGGCGTAGTCATTCCCATCTACCTGGCGCGTCGGCAGCCCGATGCCGCTCAGTCGCCGCGATACGGACGCCTCGCGGAAGGCTGCCTGTGTCGGCGTACTCATCGCGTACAGGTTGTTTTCGCACAGGTAGACGATGGGCAGGTCCCAGGTGGCGCCCATGTTCAGGGCCTCGTAGAACGCGCCCTGGCCCGACGCCCCATCCCCGAAGAAGCACAGAACGACCTTGCCGGTTTCCAGCAGCTTCTGGCTGAGCGCGGCGCCGGTGGCGATGGGCGTCATGCCGCCGGTGATGCCGTTGGAGCCGATGAAGCCGATGGAGAAGTCTGCCATGTGTTGGCTGCCGCCGCGTCCCTTCGAGTACCCGGTGGCCTTGCCGAACAGCTCGGCCATCATCACCCTCGGGTCGCCGCCCTTGGCGAGGAAGTGACCGTGCCCGCGGTGGTTCGATGCGACGAGGTCTTCCGGGGCAAGACCCGCAACCGCACCAACCGCACACGCCTCCTGGCCCATGCAGAAATGCGACGTGCCCGTGATCACACCCTCTCCGAACAGTCCGTCGAGGGCGCTTTCAAAGGCACGGATCAGGTGCATTGTCCGGTAGTGGTCGATGAGTTCGTGTTTGTCGTAGTTCACTCGTATCCCCGCATCACAGCGGTTGCGGTGCGCCCGCTCGGGTCGGTTACTTCGACGTAGGCGGCCCCCGTCTCATGCTGCCGCTGCATGTCGTATAGCGCTGAGCCGGCTCGCAGAGCAAGCTCGGCCCCGAATGTGTGTCCATACGTTAGGACCGGGGGGAGCCGCCTGGCACCGTTCGTGAGAGCCGCGGCAGTCGCCGAATGAGGGTGCCCCAGACCAACTTCAGCAAGTTCTCCGAGAATGTTCGCGCCCCGCTGCACGGCATCCTCCGCGCGCTCCAGCACCAGCAGACACGCGCCCTCGCCGGGGACGATGTCCGCCCCCCTGACACTTGCGTCCAGCCCCCGCAACAGCGCCTCGCTGAGAACATCCACTCCTCCGGCCAGCATCACGTCGGCACGCCCCCAGCGGACGATATCGAGCGCATACTGCAAGGCGGCGCCCGACGACGTGTCGCCCGCGCAGATCGCCGTTGAGGGGCCCTGCACCTTGTATTCAATCGCCGCGAGGCTGCTGGCGGAGTTCGCGAAGCCGTGGGTGAAGATCATCGGCGAGGCGAACCTCATGCCCTTGCCCTGGACGCGCTCGGTCACGTTCTGCATCGAGTCCAGGCAGCCATACGCGGTTCCCAGGAGCAGCCCGAAGCGCGCATGGTCAAGCTCACGCCAGTCGAGGTCGGCGTCTTCAAGGGCCAACGCGCACGCTGCCAGGACAAATTCCGAGCACCGGTCCAGGTACGTTTTTTCGCTCTCCAGGTAGTCCTCGACGAAGAAGTCGAGACACTCGGCAACGAGAGGAGTGCTTGCCAGCGAACCGTAGTCGCCCTCCGGCGCTCGCCGCCCGTCACGCCCCTCGGCAATGCCTTGCCAGAAATCGTGTCGGCCGATCCCGATGGCTGAGATGGGACCCAGGCCGGTTACCACAACCGGTGCCGGCTGTGTCATCAGCCTCGGCCCCCTTCCGGATCTCTGCGGAATACGACGCACGCGTTTGATCCACCGATGCCCGCGCTGATGCTCGCCGCGCAGTCCACCGTCATCGCTCGCGATTCGTTCACCACGAAGTCCAGGTCCATCTCGGGGTCAGCGGCACCGTCATTGACCGTCGGCGGCACAACGCCCGTCTCGATCGTCTTGGCGGTCGCGACGGCCTCCACGGAGCCTGCTGCGCCCATCAGGTGACCGATTGCTCCCTTGATGGAGCTCACTGTGATCTCGTATGCGTGGGCCCCCAGCACGGTCTTGATGGCATGTGTCTCTTCGGGATCGTGGTACTGGGTTCCCGTGCCGTGCGCGTTGATGTAGTCGAGCTCGCTTGGTGCAACTCCCGCGTCCGCCAGGGCTTCTGACAGCACGCGGATCATCCCGTTGCCGCCCGCGTCGGGGGCTGTGAGATGGTAGGCATTGTTGTTCTGGGAGCTGCCCAGGACCTCGCAGTAGATTCGCGCGCCACGGTCCAGCGCTCGCTGCCGCTCCTCGATGATGAGCGCTCCGGAACCCTCGCCGAACAATGTGCCGCTGCGGTTGGCGCTGAAGGGGAGGATGTCGTCGGCGGTCATGGTGCGCAAGACGCTCAGGCCGGCCAGCGGGCTGCGCGCGAGGGCGTCATAGCCCGCGGACACCATGACGTCCGCGCGTCCATGGCGGATCATGTCCAGGCTCATGCCGATGGCCGCCGAGCCCGAGGCGCACGCGATGGAGATGAGCGATGAAGGCCCCCGGAGTCCGAGATCTGCGCAGAGATGGTCCAGCGCGGTGTCGAAGGCGAACTCCTCGAAGGCGTCGGGGTCAGGCGCGTCATCCCGGAGAGATCGTGCGTATGCCTCCCAGGAGACTGCTCCGCCGAAGTTGGTGGCAAGGATCGCGCCGGCCCGCTCTGACTCGCCCTCACCCAACTGCAGAGCCGCGTCCGTTGCGGCCTCCCGCGCGGCCGTGAGGAGGAACTGGGTCGCTTCGTCCACACCGGGCGGAAGCTGGAGGTACCCCGCCTGTGTATCCCAATCCCACACTTGGCCGCCAGTCTCGTTGCGCAGGCCGGTGGGATCGAACTTGGTCAAGCGGGCTATCCCCCGACGGCCCTGGACCAGCGCGTTCCAGAAGCCTGGAACGCCAATCCCGAGGGGGGTAACCGCCCCTATACCTGTCACGACGGCACGACGCTGCGGCATCGAGTTTCTCCCGAATCCTATGGTTGCCGGAACGGAACAACAACCCTACTGACGTATCAGAGCCGTTTTTGATCGGCGAGCGGGGCAGAAACTTGGGGAGACGCTAGGCCCGCCTCCGAGTATCCCACCGGCCATCTCTCGGCGCGGCCGGGACGCGAACGATTGTCTCGCGGTACGAAACAAGCCGCGCAACGAAGCGCGGCCTGCCCCTTTGTCCCCTATTTTGCCCAGGCTGAGATACTCAGCGTGTGACCAAAAGTATAGCGATGTGTTTCTATTCTGTCAAACTCAGCCGGGCGCGCCAGCTCACGGCCTCCGCCGGCGACATCGACTTGATAGCGGAGTTCCCGGCGACGTAGGACAGCGGAACGGGCTCAAGTCCGCGCGCTCGGACCCGCTGGATGATCATCGGCAGGGCCAGAACGCTCCTCATATCGCCCTGGTGCATGAGGATGATGTCGCCTGACCCTAAGCCGTGGGTGGCGTGGTACGCAATGGCCGTCGGCTCAGGCTTCGCCCAGTCGCCGGTGTTGTGCGTCCACAGCGCGGTGACCAGCCCCAAGCGTTCGGATATCCGCAGAGAGTCTCGCGTGTAGTCCCCGCCTGGGGGCCGAACGAACTGCATCCGGCGTCCCGTGAGCGCCCCGACGATCTTGGAGCATCCTCGCAGTTCCGCGTAGACCTCTTCCGGCGACAGGGAAGAGAAGCGCCGGTGCGAATACGTGTGGTTGGCCAGCTCGTGGCCCTCGCGTGCAATCTCGCGGATGAGCCCCGGGAACTGTTCGGCCTTCTCACCGACCACGAAGAACGTGGCCTTCACGCCTTCGCGCCGGAGCACGTCGAGAAACAGGGGTGTGATGAGAGGGTGCGGCCCGTCATCGATGGTCAGCGCGACATTCGGCCCGTTCCTTGTGCCGCCGAGCAGGACACGGACCTTGTCGTCCGTGACGCCCAAGGCCTGGGTGGTCTCCGCGCCCTCCGTCACCAGTCCTCGCCATTCGTCGGCGAGCCGGTGAACTAGATACGCAGTCCGGGGCATGTTGGTTTGTGCCGTGGCCCAGTCCGTCGCATTCTTGGTGAACACGGGATCGTAGCGGACCGCGCTAAGGTGACCCAGGACCACTCGATCAGGCCGCGCGGACCCTTCAACCAGCCGCATGTACAGTTGGCGCTCCGCAGCCACCGAGAAAACCGGGCGGTGCCATTCCGTGCCGTCCTCGACTACCTCTGGCACCACCGACCAGAAGTCTACGTGCTTGATCTGGTTCGGCAGGCCGAAGGCTACAGCCAAGCTGGTCATGGCGTCTCGCTCGACTTCGGCCAGAGAGAACACGCGACTTTGGGCGTCTCCCGCCTGGACTTTCACGAGCGCCACCGGAGTCAGGCCGGGCTTGGCGACCGCGACCCGGAGGATGCGCTCGCCGAGGCCGGCGCTCCGCAATGCCTCGAGCAGCGCCTGCTCATCCGCCGGGTTCATGCCCTTGATGGCGGACTCCCCGTTCGACAAAGGGCGCGTGAGGTTTGTCGGCGGAAGAACGGCGGCGTGAATCGCAAGGTGCGACGGCAAGTCGGCCGTCGACGTTGCGCCGCCTGCGAGCGCGACCGAGACGGCGATCAGTGCTGCGATAGTGGCTGGGCTGCGACGCAAGGTGAGTCCCTTCATTCCACGCGATGGGTGAGAGGTCGGCGCCAGGTGGCGGAACATAAGCATAATCTGATTATATATTGTGCTCGGAAGCCTGTCGAGCATTCATACGGCACGGCAAACTCGCGGCCTACGGCTCCGGGTCACGGGAGAAAAGGCAGCCGCAATAGCGCTGGCGGTACAGTCCGAGTTGCTTGCTCAACTCGATGCTGCGCTGGAAGCCGCCCTGCTTCTTGAAGTCCTCTTCGAGGAACTGAAGCCCGTGCTCGGCGGCGACGCGCCTCCCGATGGGATGGATGCGCTGCGCGGGCTTGTGGGGGCTGACGGTCAGGGTCGTCGCCATGTGCTCAATGCCGAGGCGCGACGCTTCCCGGGCTGCCCTCTGCAGGCGGTAATCGAAGCAGACACCGCAGCGCCGCCCGCCTTCGGGCTCGTCCTCGTAGCCCTCCACTGCCTCGAGCCAGTCGTCCTCATCGCGATCCGCCACGATTAGGTCGACGCCGGCCCGATCCGTCACAAGGCGCAAATTCGCCAGCCTTAGATCGTGTTCCTCCTGGGGCTGGATGTTTGGATTGCTCCAGAAGGCGGTCACGTCGAAGCTGTCCGCGAGGCGCTCGAGAACAGCGGTCGCGCAGGGCCCGCAGCACACGTGCAGCAGCAATGCAGGTTTCTCGCCCATTGTTTTCACGTCTCTTCGCTACTCGGCGAATACTCCGGCGCGGCGAAGCCGTTCGAAATCCCGGACGACCTCGATCTGCCCGCGGTTCGGCTCGACGATGGGCCGACGGGCGCGCACGAACTCTATGGCTTCGCGCGTCGCCATTCCCTGGGTGACGAAGTAGCAGGCGACGGTCATCGGCGCGCGCCCTATGCCGTGCTTGCAGTGGACGACGATGCCCGTGCCCAGTCTCACGGCCATCCCGATGAAGGACGCGGCCAGCGAGAGCTGGTCGATGCTGGGCATGGAGCAGTCCTCCGCGGGTAGCCACAGCTCGGCCAGGGGAGGCGTCGCGCCGAAATCGTCCCGCGCCTCCTCCTGGAGGCTGAGATCAATCCGCACTCCCTGCTCGTGGAGGCGCTGCCAGTCGCCGGCGGCGAGAGCGCCCCCGCACCATATGTACTCAGAGATCCGTGAGTGCTTCATGTTTCCCCGGTCTCGCCGGGACCTCCTCCTGACGCCGGCGCGCAAAATCACAAAGGCCGGGGAGATCAATCTCCCCGGCCTTCTACTTCGGAGCGCCGGCGCAACTCACTGGTGGGGATCCACCATTGAGTTGAACTGGCTCCAGGTGGTCATGGTGTTGCTCCACTTGGCGTGGCCGTCACAGTAGGCGTAGTTCTCGCCGCCGTTGTGGCGGGCATCGCTATCGTCGGCGCCGACGCCGTCGAGGGGCGCGCCGCCGTCACAACAGACGTTGGCCCAAACGAACATCCCCTGCTCAGTGCCGCACATGTGGGCCGAATCTCCCAGGAGAATGGTCTCAGCCGGCCTGTTGACTCGGGCCATCCTCAACGGGGCGCTGCCGACGCGCGTCGCTTCGCAGATCCAGCCGCTCCAGGCGTAAGCCCCACTTGCCGGGCCGGGGAAGTCGTACGGGATGCTGGCGCGACCATATTGGGACCAGCCAGTCTGCGGAACGTTGCTGGGACTCCCGGTGCCCGACGGGCAGGAGAATATCTGGACATTCTTGACGTATGGCAGGACGGCCTTTGGGGGTGCGTCGGGCATGTCGGGGGCGTCCATCCAGCGGTTCCAGTAGGGGTAGACTTCGTCGTAGTCCTGGATGTACATCATGGTTCCGAGGGCGAGCTGCTTGACATTGCTCAGGCAGCTCGTCTGGCGAGCCTTCTCCCGGGCGCGTGCGAATACGGGGAAGAGAATCGCGGCGAGGATAGCGATGATGGCGATAACGACCAACAACTCAATGAGCGTGAAGCCACGTCGTTTCATGCGGCTGTGCCTCCTTGACAGGATGGGATCGTGGGCCCATGGCGGCGGCCAAAAGCGCCGGAGACTATAGCAGTTCCGAGTCCATTGCGCAAGGGGCGATTGCTGCATCTAT
>JALGSS010000148.1 GCA_029821745.1 Candidatus Zipacnadia bacterium | reverse complement strand
AAAGGCACACGCGACGGTCTCACCCCCTCCCCAACCCTCCCCCGTCAAGGGGGAGGGGGACGACGGTGACATCGCCCTGTCACATTGGCCACGCAAAGGTCAATAGACGGCCACATCGGCGCGGACCGGTGGCCGCGCTCCAAAATCGGCCACAGGAAGACCCGCATGAAGCGCGGCGAATGTGCGCGGCCACGCCATCTCTGTTTCCTCGAGGTCCCCATCACCCGGAGCACCTACGCCTCGACGAGGAACGGCCTCCAGGCCTCCGGGCTGTGTTGTTTCATGCCCGCCTCCGACAGCGCCCGGCGCCACATCTCCTGATACTCGAAATACTCACGCGCCTTGACCCTCGCGGCAGCCTCCGCTTCCTCAACAAACTCCTCCGGGGAGCGTTCGCGCCGGAACCTCGGGTACCTCTCGTCGAGTGCTTCAACACCATGCCGCTTCAAATCCACGTGCTCATCGAGGTAAACGCCCGGATACGGCATGAGGTACTCGCGATCCAGAGGGGCCTGCGGGAACCGCTGTTGGTAGAGCAGGACCTTCTCCCGCATGTAGATGAAGCGACTGATGTCGGCGAGGAGTTTGCTGAGTTTGTCGGCGGCTTGCGAACCCGTCGAGTCGGGCGGGAGGTGCGTGATCCGCATCCCGGGCTGGAAGTAGAACGTGATGCAGGCCATAGCGGCGTTGATCACGTAGTCGTAGTCCTCACCGCGGGGGATGTAGGGATCGTGGCAGACCCGGGCGATGGTCTCGCGCGACATGACCATGTTCCCGCCGAAGGCCACGTTTGACTTCACCAGACCGTCCGGACACGGCGTCGTCATGACCTTCTTCAAGGCCTCGTTCATGAAGTAGTTCTTCTTGAGGAAGATGTTCTGCCAGTCGGCCATGGCTTCGGCACCGGCGATTCGGTACTCACCGGCGGCATCGAAATAGGGCCCGGCCATCCCGCCCACGGTGTCACCCTTGAAGCGCCTGCCGATGAAACGATCGACCTTCGCCAGGTAGGTCGGATCCTCGATGACCTCGTCGTCGTCGATCCCCACGACGGCCTTGGCGCCGGCGGCGAAGGGCACGGCGAGTTGGACGTTGCGGATGTTCCCATAGCCGTCGAGGCTGAGGATCGGCTCGGGCAACTGGGCGTTGACCGAATCGACGTTGGCGGGCGACACCAGGTACAGGGCAACGTCGCTCGCGAACGGTTTGAGCAGTGCCAGCACCCGCTCGTGCGTTTGCCGGCCCAGGTCCGGGTGCGCCGCGGCGGCCACGACGATGACGCGGAAGTCCCCGCTGAGACAACCGAATGACTCGAGCGTCCGCGCCAGCGTGCCCTCCTCGTCGAGCGGCGTCGGATGGTCGAATACCGTCGATTCCACGCCTGGCTCGGCGCTGGGGAACGTCCAGTAGGTCGGCACGGCAATCCACGTCGATCCCGATGTCTCGTCCAGAGGTGTCATCAATCGGCCCTCCATCCGTCCGGCAGCCGTCCCGACGATTACGTGTCCGGGGCGTCCCATAGGGACCGGTCCGGCTTCGTTTCGGGACCAGTTACACGGACTCGTGTGCGAGCAGGCGCATACGGGTACCGGCCAAGCGCGCCCATCACGTGCAGGAGCGCCTGAGCCGTCATACGTTCACGAACGGCCGCGTGCGCGGGGTCGCCGTAGCGGTTGTGCAGTTCGAGCGGGTCGTCGGTCAGAGAGTAGAGTTCACCGCTCCCCTGCCCGACCGGCGGCCAGGAGTCGCCGAGCCGCCCCGGCAGGTACAGAATCAGTTTCCACTCCGCCGTTCGGAACATCACCGCCGGCGCCCGCTGGTATTCCTCATAGCCGCGGCCGTGCATCTCGGCGCACGAGCCCTCGCGCCGGATGTCGGACAACAGGCTGAAGCCGGGCAAGGCTTCCGGCACGTCCTGGCCCGCGGCCTGAAGCACCGTGGGCACCACATCAACCAGTTCCACAGGGCGATCATCGACCACGCCTGCCCGGTTCACGCCGGGCCCCGCCATGATCAGCGGCACCCGCACGCTGCCCTCGTACAGGCAGTACTTCGACACACGGCCCCGATCGCCCAGCATGTCCCCGTGGTCCGAGGCGAACAGGATGAACGTGTTGTCAAGTTCCCCGACTTCGCGGAGTTTCTCAATCACCTGCCCGAAACAATCGTCCACGTAACTGCAGAGGGCGGCGTAGCGAAGACGCGAGCGCCGGCGTTGTTCAGGCGTCATCTGCGGCCAGATCTGCTCAAGACGGTGGCCGTGAACGTGCCCGCCGGGGATCGGATCCGGTGGCGGCGAGTCTGGGAAATCGCCCAGGTCATAGAGATCCTCGAACCCGGGCGGCACGTGGAGCCCGACGTGAGGGTCGTCGAGACTGAGGTAGAGGAAGAACGGCCTTCCCGGATCGCGCTCTCGGTCCAGGAACCGCAGCGCCTGGCGGGTCAGCCAGCCCTCGCGGTGCCGTTCCGGCGGGATGTCGCTCGTTTCCCCGATGTACCCGATGACCGACTCGCCGCCCGGCCCAGCCTTCTGCGCCTGTGCGGCCACTCGAGCGAGGGAGTCCGGCTCGTCCTCGCCCATGTAGAGGCTTCCGACCTCGTTGTTGTTCGGCTCCCTGACGTACTGGATCGCGCGAACCTCGAAGCCACGGCGAGAACCTGCTACCGGCACGCCGGGCATGATGCGAGAACCGATGTACCAGTGAGTCTTGCCGACGCCCGCCGTCTGGTATCCCGCGTCGGCGAGCCGCTGCGCCAGCACCGGCACCGGCAGATCCGCGTCGCGCACGATCATCTGCGTGTTGTGCTTGACGCCCAGTTGGAAGCCGTAGAGCCCGGTCATCATCGAATAGCGGCTTGGCACGCACATGGGCACGTTGCACACCGCCTGCGAGAAGCGTACACCGCGCGCCGCCAGCGCGTCCAGCGTCGGCGTCCGCATCACCCGGTTCACGCATCCCAGCGCGTCATGGCGCTGCTGGTCGGTCATCAGGAACAGAATATTGGCACGCTTGGTCATGCTGTAGGCTCCTGCGCCCCCGCCGGCGCGTGGACGACCACAATAAGCACCAGACCCATCTTCCCTCTGCTTCGTCGCATTACGTGTTTCCTCCGGGTCCCTTCAGATCGCCGATCGGCCGGCTGTTCTTCGCGATCTCCCTCCATTTTGCCTCTGACAGAGCCCTGAGTTCGGTCACGATTCCGGGGTTGGCCTTGGCGAGGTTGCGCGTCTCGTGTTCGGGCGTGGACAGGTCGTAGAGCCGGTCGTCGCCCCACACGTTGCTGTACTTCCACTTGCCCCTGCGGACGGGCTTGAACTTGCTATGGTCGTAGAAGAAGCCGCACTCGGCATAGGGTGAAGCGGCGCCTACCCGGGCGGTCATCAGCGGCCGGATATCCTTGCCGTCAATGACCCGGTCGTCCGGTAGCCTGGCACCGGCGATAGCCGCGAGTGTCACGTAGAAGTCCATTGCCGACGCCACTTCGGCGCAGACCGTGCCGGCGGGGATGGTGCCGGGCCACCGCATCACGCAGGGCACCCGCTGCCCGCCCTCGGTGGGCTTGAACTTGCCACCCACCCACGGGGCGGCTGATCCGCCATTCTTGCCCTTGCTGAGCCACGGGCCGTTGTCCGAGGTGAAAATGACCAGCGTGTTCCGATCGAGATTGAGGGCCCTGAGCGTCTTGAGGATCTCGCCGGTGCTCCAGTCGATCTCCTCGACCGCGTCACCGTAGGGGCCGCGCTGCGACTTCCCGTGAAACCGCTCTGATGCGCTGAGCGGCACGTGCGGCATCGTATGCGGCAGGTAGAGGAAGAAGGGCTTGTCACGGTTGGCCTTGATAAACTCGATCGCCTCGCGCGTGTAGCGCTGGGTGAGCAGCGATTGGTCCGGCTTCTTCTCGATGACCTCCAGCCCGCGGTAGAGGGGCGTGCGCGGGTAGTCGTTGGAGGCGATCATTCCGAAGAAGGAGTCGAAGCCGCGGGTGGTCGGCATGTAAGGTTTGTGAGGACCGCCCACATGCCACTTGCCGATGCACGTCGTGGCGTAGCCCCGCTGCTTGAGCAGGTCGGCGACGGTGATCTCGTTCGGATGCAGGCCGCGGGAGATGCCCGGATAGAGCGCGCCGAAGGTGAACCCGATCCGCGCGGGGTAGCAGCCGGTCAGCAGCGCCGCCCGCGATGGCGAGCAGACCGCCGCCGCGACGTAGAAGTCCGTGAACTTCACGCCCTCGGCCGCCATGCGGTCAATGTGCGGCGTCCGGATGTTCGGCGATCCGAAGCACCCCAGGTCCTGGTAGCCCTGGTCATCGGTGAAGATGACGATGAAGTTGGTCTTGCGGTTCCGTTCGGCCGCGCGCAGCATTCCCGGCCACAGGGCTGCGGCCCCGGCGCCCGCTGCCGCGTTTCGCAGGAACTGCCTCCTCGATACGTGCATGCTCTCGGTCCCTTCTTGTTCAGCCGGGAGTCACCGGATAGTGACCGTCACCTCTGCCGCGAAGGTCTTGGCGAGCCGCAGCAGCCTGATGTTAACGATGTCCGAGACGTAGATGTAGTCGTCGGTGGCGTCGACGCAGTTGGGCCAGGCCATGGGGATGTCCTTCGTCGGGACGAGGTCGCCATCCAGCCCACCCATCGAATCCCGGTTGCCGTAGGTGCCGAAGCGGAGGATCGCGTTTCCCTCGTTGTCGATCACGGAAACTTGAGGGAAGAGTGACGTGGGGTAGTAGATCCGGCCGTAGGCATCGACGGCGAAACGGGGGGTCCGGCTGAATCGCGGCCCGATCGACCCGTAGTGGACGTCGTAGACCTTCGCCGGTGCGGCGGGCTCGGCGGGAAACAGGTTGCCGAGCGACCCGGTCGGGGCGTACTTGTAGATGCGGCCCGTGCTCCTGAGGAAGTTCCCGTCCTTTTCGAAGCCCTTCGGCGGATTCTCGGGCGTGCCGTCGATCTTGCCGGCGTAGAGATTCCCCCGAAGGTCAAAGCGGACCCCGCCGGCGCGGACCTTCTCGCCGAACTGCTTGAACAGGAGTCCATCCCACGGTGTTTTACTCGGATCTGCCTTGAAGAAGCGCAGGTAGCCGCCGTAGTTCGCTCCCGTGCCCAGCGCCCCCAGCGTGGCCAGGCTCCCGTCCGGGGCGGCGGCGATTCCCCGGTCGCCCTTGCCCAGGCCGATGCGCCAGTCGTTGCTGATCTTCGGCGTACAGGCGTTGCTGCCGGACCCTCCCACCGGGGCCGGGGCAAGGAACCCTTCGTCCAACCTGTACCGGACGACTGGCTTTCTGTCATTATGGGCGTAGAGCCACCGGTTGCGGGCATCGATCGCCAGGCTTATCGCCTTCAGGGGTGTCTTCTCGTCCTGCATGCAGCGAACGAAATTCGGGTGTGTCCAGTCCGTAATCCTGAAGCAGGACCCGAACCCGTCGGAGACGTAGAGGTCGCCCGTCTTCTGGTCCACCATGAAGTGTTGCACGTCGAGGGCGCGCTGCGGGCCGGCCTCGTAGAAGTCCTTGACCAACTCCAGGCCCGCGCCAGCGTCCCGATAGACGCGCACCGGAAGCGCCGTGTAGGCGACCCACACAAAGACCTCGCCCCGGGATTCGGCCACGGCGAGATGCGTTGGCTGGCTGAAGTGGCGCACTTCGCACAAGGGGAATATCGCCGAAGGAACCGTATCCTTGCTCCAGTCGCCGAACTTCAGAAGTGTGAGTTCTCCCTTCTTGTGATAATGGCCGGTGCGGGTCGTCACATAAATGGCCTTCGACTTGGGACTGACCGCGATCGCATCCGGGGACGCCAGGGGGATTTCGCGAATGACCTTGCCGCCGCTGTCCAGAACCACGATGCGCTTGTTCTGGCGGTCGCAGACGAACACGCGGCCCTCTGCGTCCACGGCCACGCCTTGCAGGGCCGCGTAATTGCCATACCGCGCATCCGCGATCGGCGAACTCCCGCGAGCGTTCAGGTCGCCTATCACCTTGTCTTCGTCCAGCGCAAAGAACACGCTGGCTTTTCGCGTGGCGATATCGACCTTGAAGACCTGGCCATCCCGCCAGAATCCCGTCCGTTCAGCCCCGATCCGTCTTCGGCGATTGTCCAGGCTGCCGGCAAAAACGCCGCTGAGATAGAAATGGGTGCCGTCGGGAGACACGCAGATCTGCCTCTGTCCCGTCACCTTCCAAGAGTTCCTTTTCGGAGACGCAACGGCGGGTTCATTGACAAGCAGGTCCTCCAACATCGGGCTGGGCGGGATGGTTCCATCCGTGTTGATCTTCATCATTTTGAAATCGTATGTGAGCAGAAGGCGGTCTTTGTCGGGAGACGGAATCAGCGTGGCAAGTCGTCCTCGTGTTCCGGAGATAAGCGTCTTTGACAGGGCTGGTGAACTCAGGTCGTTGTACTGCGGTGTCCAGGTTCCGTCCGCGCGGACGTTGACGCCCCAGCCCTTCACGTCCTCGATCGCCTTCCCCGCGGGCGGCGGATAAACCGTCCGCAGGTAGTTCCCCGCTGCGTCATACTGGCGCAGCGCCGGCGGTCCGTAGTTATTGGCATTTCCCAGGACGTAGACCGTGCCGTCGGCCTTTGCTTCCAGGCCGGTGATCCGCCACGCGGCGTGGTCGCCCTGGCCCATTTCCTTGGAGTAGAAAGCGTAAGGGTCTCCGCCGACGATACGCTCCAGCCTGACGCCCATCCCCGCGCGCACGCGGACCTTGAAGGGCGCTCCTTTCGCCTCATTCCCGTAATCGTCCGTGCCGTCCCACTCGATTTCCTGCCACAGTCCCGGCTTCAGCGGCGCGGGGGGCGGGTGATCCGTACCCAGTGCCCCCGCAGCCAAATGGCGGACGACCGTGCCGTCTCTGTCCAGCACCGCGACCTCCACATCGGTCCCGGTGGAGACCGCGAACTTGACCACGGCCCCGTCACCGGCCTTCTTCACGGTCAGGGCCTCGGTGAAGGTGACGTCCCCTCTTGCGGCAGGGGCGCGGCTGGCCAAGGCGGCCACCGTCAGCGTCAAGGCAATCCTCCCAGCGGTCTTCACGAGGCTGTGTCCCTCTACTATATCGAATGCTCCGGCTCGGCTTCGGGTCCGTCAATCGTGATTGTGGTCCGAGACGGATCGCCCGAGCAGCGTCCCAACGCGCACATCACGTGCATAAGGGCGGACGCGCAGTGCGTCATCTCACGTCCGGGGGTATCGGGCACGTCTGTTCGCTGGCGTACTCCAGCCGCACCACGATGACCCTTCGGCTGAGGCGGTCGCCGACATGGGCCATCCCCGCGTCATCCACCGCCACCGCTTGCGGCCAGCACAGTGGGATCTTCGGCACCGGGATGGCGCTTCTCGGGCCGCTTCGCCAGCACCCGCAAGGCCGTCAACGCAATCATCTCGGCCTGGAACGTTCGCACAATGGGCGGCTTCGTCCACGCCCGGCATTCCTCAGCGCCCAGCCGCTGCTTGAGATCCCGAAACGCATCCTCCTGCCGAAACCGCGCCGCGAAGACCTCCACCACCTCCAGGCCCGTCAGCCGCTCCGACGAGGTCACCAGAGACCACGGTTTCTGGTAGCCCTGCACGCGAGCGATCACCACCTGCACGGGATGATCCGGCCCGCTGCTGAACCACAGGCAGCGACACGCCGTCCAGCGCACCCTCCGCATCCGTCCGTAGACCCAGGCGCGCCCGGTCTGCCACGGCCGCTCCGCCCACCACCCAGTTATGCGCCCGCACCGTCTCGGCCCGGTTCGGTGAGCGGGCCGAGGGCTCGTGGAACGTGCACACGCCCCAGACGCGTCCGCTCGTTCGATGGACCTTCGTGTCGTCGACGGCCACCACCGCATAGCCGCGCCACGGCTCAGGCCACGTCTCGGCGATGGTGCGCCACGTGGCGCTTTCCACCTGCTCGGTCTCCCACCGGCCGCGCTTGACGAAGCGCTCCAGCGCCATCCAGTGGTCCTCCAGGCCAAGGCCGGTCAAGGCCTGGGTCACCGTATGCTCCTCCGGGTCGACGACCAGCCCGGTCACCCATTCGAGAAACCGGCGGAACCCCGGCTCGGTGAAGACCGGCCGAAACCGCGCGAAACTCTCTTGCCACAGCCGCCACAGTTCGTTATCGTCATCCATGACGCTTCCCTCGCAAACGTCCCTGTTTGCGCACGCGTCACCGCCGTGACGCCTCACAAACATCATGAGGGAAGCGTCTTCATTTGTCAACAAACGTCGAAACTACTGCCTTAGGGCGGGTTTCCCGCCCACCGGCGTTGTCCAGAGCACCTTGCCACTCGCGGCCTCGACCGCCCAGCTCCGATCCGAAGCCGCCATCAGCAGAATCCCACCGTTCAGGATGACTTGGTCGGGGCGCCCGCACTCGGTGTAGGTCTTGACCGTCTCACCGGTGACAGCGTTCAGGGCCACCAGGGGCCCTCTCGCGTCCAGGGGGGTGTAGAGGCGGTCGGCGGTCGCGAACACGTTGGGGTTGCGCCCCTGGTCCCCCAGGCTTCCACCGGCCTTTCGCAGAGGAGCAGGCCGTTGTGGGCATCCCGGGCGATGAGGGTGTGCTGAGTTCGATACTTGTTCCCGTACTTCTGGCGGACGAGACGGTAGAATACCCGGCTCTTCTCCCGAAAGTGTACCGGGCCGGGACCCGGCACCCCATAACGAACGGAAAGACCGTGCCACGGCACGGGGATTTTTCGCTTCGGGGCAACCCCGCATTGAGAAGCCCCAACCTGCCGTTGGCCGTAAAGCGATAAATCCCATCGGGTTGGGACATCGCTCTGGACCGCATCCACGCGGTACACTTTTCGGAGAAGAGCCGAATACCCTTCCGCCGGCCGAAACCCAGCCGTTGACCACGCTGGCGCCGTGGATGCCCCAACTCGGGCCGCTCCGCCAGCGAAGGCTCTCGGCCGGTCCCACCAGGAGGTCTTGCGAGACCAGGTTGCCGTCGGCCTCGTGGTCGTAGCAGGGCCAGTCGTCCATTTCCCTTGGCCGAGGCTTGACGACCTTGACCCAGCCGCGGGAGGCTGCGGTGACCTCGGCGTCCCCGACTCCCGCCGCTGCCAATCCGGCTTTGAGGTCCTCGCGCGTAGTACCTTTGAAGCACGCCACGCCGTTGGGGACGAGGACACGCACGACTTCCTGAAGGGAAAGACCCTCTGACAGAAGCGCAGGCAGGTCCTCAGCCACGATCAGGTTAACCAGGTTCTCGGCGTAGGGCAGTCGGGCAAACGAGTGATGCTCAACCGACACCCGTCCATATTGGCCCTGAGACTGAATGTGCTGCCGCGCTTCTTCCAGCGATGTCCGGTCGGACGCCAGGCCGTGGACCAGGAACTTGCCATCCGCGCCCAGCGCGGCGGTGAGCTTCCCGTCGGTCACGCCGAGATGCACGCACAGCCCCGCCTTTACGCCCGACGGGCTGATGATTTGCCTCGCCAGCAGTTCGTGCTCCCCGGCGCCGGCGGCCGACGCGAAGACCAGAGCCAGGATTGGCGACGTGAACCATGATGCTCTCTGCGCGGTTTTCATTCGGGTCTCCCTACCGAAAACTTCATCCGGCCCATATGAAAGACGCGCCGATCCGCGTCCGGCCACGGTCTGCCGTCTGACCCGGGCCGAGCGGACCTCATGATGGTCGTCGTCCGCCAAGTTGTCCAGGAAGAACGACGTCGGCGCCGCATCCCGACCCGAGGAGCCGAAGTCGAGCGACTCCCTCAGACCGATCCCTCACCTGACGCCGCCCGCGTGTACCGATGATGCAACCCACCCACCTGCGGAATACCCACCTGTCCCCACCGAAAACTCCGTCCGCGTTGGTATGATTGAAGTGACGTCGATTCTGGTCAACCACTTGATCGAGGGATAAGATCGCCGGTCCCGTTGATCAGGGAGGGCCATGGATGGGCGTCTTGACCGGGATATCGACGGTACGCCACCTGCTACTGGCCGCTTGCAGACCGATCCGGCAGCGACGGCTTGTCTTGGGTCACGAGGACAGGCCGGAAACGTTGTTCAACGGTTGCCGCCGGGCTCAGATGCAGCGACTGGAGAAGACCGTCGTGCGTCGTCCGTCCATCCGACATGACACGGGCGCGTACCATCGCCGACACAGTTGCCAGATTCTCGCGGGTTCATGTGAAAGATCTGTGTAAAGACTGCCCTGAATCCCGATGATACCGCGTGACAACCAGTGATACTGAGTGACATGGAATGAAGGGTTTTCTCCGAAAAGTGTACCGGTCGGGTGTCGTTGGAGGCCAGCCCCCAAACCCCCGGGATTTTTCGCTTTCCGGCCAACGGCACGGTGGGGTCTGTTGCGCGCACCGCCACGGAGGAGAAGGCAAC